>CAZPJJ010000001.1:0-49931 GCA_964586535.1 uncultured Acidobacteriota bacterium
AGAGCGATCCGCTCGTCCTCATGGGCGGGCCCGTCATCTTCAATCCCGAGCCCTTCGCCGACTTCGCCGATGCCATCCTCGTGGGTGACGCCGAGGAGGCGCTCCCGCGCATGATGGACACGCTCCGCGACCTCAAGCGGCAGGGCGCCTCGCGACTCGAAAAGCTGCGCGCGATCGCGTGCATCGGCGGCTGGTACGTCCCGAGCCTCTACGACGTCGAGCCCGAGCCCGTCCTCGGCATGCTCATCTCGCGCCCCAAGCCCGGCGAGGACGTCCCCCGGCGCGTCAAGCGCGCACTCGTGCTCGACCTCGACCAGCACCCCTTCCCCGCGAAGATCATCGTCCCGCACCAGGAGATCGTGCACGACCGCGTGTCGTGGGAAGTCATGCGCGGCTGCCCCGTCGGCTGCCGCTTCTGCCAGGCGGGATATGTCTATCGCCCGACGCGCGAGCGCGATCCCGCCGAGGTCGCCAAGGGCGTGCGCGAGAGCCTGCGCGAGACGGGCTACGACGAGTTCTCGCTCAACTCGCTCAACACCGGCGAGTACGGCCCCGTCGAGACGCTGATGACCAGCCTCATGGACGAATGCGAGCCCGAGATGATCTCTGTCTCCACCGGCTCGCTCCACGCCTCGACGATGACCGAGACGCTCGCGGCGCAGCTCAAACGCGTGCGCAAGAGCGGCTTCACGATGGCCCCCGAGGCGGGCTCGCAGCGCCTGCGCAACGTCATCAACAAGAACCTCAGCGAAGAGCAGATCCTCGAGGCCTGCCGCCTCGCGTTCGTCGCCGACTGGAAGGCGATCAAGTTGTATTTCATGCTCGGCCTGCCCACCGAGACCCTCGACGACGTGCTCGGCATCGCCGACCTCTCCGGCAAGATCCTCGACATCGGCCGCCGCCTCGGCGGGCGCCGCGTGACGGTGACCTCCTCGGCATCGACGTTCATTCCGAAGCCCTTTACCCCCTTCCAGTGGTTCGGCATGGCGACCGAGCCCGACGTCCGCGCCAAGCAGGACGCCCTCAAGCGCGCCATGCCGCGCGGCGTGGAATTCAAACACCACCCGCGCGCCGAGTCGTGGCTCGAGGGCGTGCTCTCTCGCGCCGATCGCAGTGTCGCGCCCGCGATCCGTCGCGCCTACGAGCAGGGCGCCGTGCTCGACGCCTGGGGCGAGCACCTCAAGCTCGACGTCTGGCGCGAGGCCTTCGCCGCGCTGGGCATCGACGCCGATGCCCTCGCCACGCGCGACATCCCGCTCGAGGCCGAGCTGCCCTGGGAGATCGTCGATCCCGAGATCCGCCGCAAGTGGCTCGAACACGAGTTCAAGCGCGCCCTCGCCGAGAAGACCGTCGACATCTGCGGTGCTGATTCCTGCGCCGGTTGCGCGCCCTTCGCGAAGGAGTGCATCCACGGCATCGTCGGCCAGAAGAAGTGGACCGACTACACGCCCGCCTCCGCGCTGCCGATGCTCCCCACGCTGCCGATGCTCCCCACGCTCGGCGCGCCCGGCGCGACCGCGGCCCACGCCGAGGCGCTCGCCTCGTGCGCCGCGCCGGCCGCCGCGCTCCTGGGCGAGCAGGCCCGCCTGGCATCGGCTTCCACGGCTCATGCGTCCGCGCCCGTCGCCGCCACCGCCGCCGTCGCCTTCGCCGATGCCGAGGCGGCCGCCGCTGACGGCAGCCCCGCACCCGACGCCGCGGAGACTCCCGCGCGCACCGAGCCACCCGTGTATCGCTATCGCGCGCGCTTCCGCAAAGAAGGCCGCGCGCGCTTCCTCGGTCACCTCGACCTCGTGCGCGCGCTCGCGCAGTCCTTCCGCCGTGCCGGCGTTCGCCTCGACTACTCCGCGGGCTTCAAGCCCAAGCCCAAGATGTCGCTCTCGCCGGCGCTCGCGCTCGGCATCGCGTCGCGCGAGGAGTTCCTCGACTTCGAAGTGCGCACCCGCCTCGAGGCCGAGGACTTCCTGCCGCGCATCAACGCTTCGCTGCCCGAAGGGCTCACGTTCACCGCTCTCGTCGCGATCGACGGCGTCCGCACGTCCCTGCAGGAAGCCATCCGCCGCGCCCGCTATCACGCCCGCGTGTTCGACGTGGCGCCGGAAGCCCTGCGCGCGCACATCGAGGCGTTCGCCGCGAGCGAGACCTGCGAGATCGTCCGCGAAGGCAAGAAGGGCAAGCGCACTTTCGACCTGAAAACCATCGTCGACGACATCGACATCGGCGAAGACGGCACGCTCCGCTTCACGATCCACGTCGGCCAGGAAGGCAGCGCGCGCCCGGGCGAGGTGCTCGCCGCGCTCCTGCCCGGGATCGACGCCAGCGACGTCGCGCTCGAGCGCGTCTCGCTGCTCGCCGAGATCGGCGGCCGGCTCGTCTCGCCCCTGCTCGCGCGCGCCTGACCGTCGGGCGCGCCGGGAGCGCCGGACGCGCCGGCGGGCGCATCTCTGCGCGTCTGCGATAATCCGGCGTCCGATCGATCGAGCAGGGGACGCCGTGTCGGGAACCATCGTCATCGCACGCGACTTGGGCGAGCTCTGGATGGCGCTCGTCGAAGACGGCCGCGTCGTCGAGCTCGAGATCGACGCCGAGGGCGCGCCGTCGTGGTTGGGCGCGATCGCCAAGGCGCGCGTCATCAAGGCCGGCGAGCGCTACCGCGGCGCCTTCGTCGACATCGGCCTCGGCCGCGAGGCATTTCTCGTCCCCGACCGCGCCTGGCCTCCCCCCGAGGACCTCGCCCCCGGAGCCGAGCTGATCGTCCAGGTCACCAGAGAACCCGCGCGCGGCAAGGGGTTGCGGGTGACGCGCGCACTCGACATCACGGGCCAGCTCGTCGTGCTCATGCCCGGGACCGCGGCGCGCGGCGTCAGCCACCGCATCGAGGACGAGAGCGAGCGCGAGCGTCTCCGCGAGCTCCTCGTGCGCATCGCCCCCGCCGACGTCGGCCTCGTCGCCCGGACCGTGTCCGCGGGCGCGTCGGAAGAAGCGATCGTCGCCGAAGTCGAGGCCCTCGTCGCGCGCTGGCGGGCGATCGAGCAGCGCGCCGCGCTCGTCGCAGCCCCGGTCATCCTCGAAGGCGCCGACGACGCGCCGCGCGCGTTCGTCCGCGACCGGCTGCGCGGCGTCCCCGAGCGCATCGTGCTCGACCTGGGCGCGCGCGAAGAAGCGGTCACGGGCGACGGCGCATGGCCGATCGCCGTCGAGCATCACGCGGGCCCCTTGCCCGCCATCGAGGCCTACGGGCTCGATCGCGCGCTGGCCGAGGGCCTCGCCGCCGAGGTGCCGCTGCTCTCGGGCGGCCGTCTCGTCATCCACGAAACCGAGGCCCTCGTCGCGATCGACGTCAACAGCGGCGGCCGCGGCTCGGGCACGAACGGCGGCAGCATCGAGGACTCGTTCCTCGAGACCAACCTCGCCGCCGCCCGCGAGATCGCCCGTCAGATCCGTCTGCGCGACCTCGCGGGTCTCATCGTCGTCGACTTCATCGATATGCGGCGGCGCGCCAACCGCGAGGACGTCGATCACGCCTTCGCGGCGGCGCTTGCCGCGGACGGAGCGCGCATCCGGCGGCTACCGCTCTCGGAATTCTGCGTCGCGGAGCTCACCCGCCAACGGCGGCGGCGCAGCCTCGCGGGCGCGCACGGCACGCTCTGTCCGACGTGCTCGCAGGGCGTCGTCGCGTCGGCACCCGCGGCCGCGCGGCGTCTCCTGCGCACTTTGAGACAGCTTGCGCGCCCGATTCCCGAGGGGCGTTTTCGCGTCTCGGCCGAGGGCGAAGTGCTCGCCGACGCGCGCGCCATCGCCGACCGGTGGGGCGCGGAGTCCCACCTGCCGGCGATGTCGCGGATCAGCTTCGAGAGCGGAGCGGAGCGCGTCGAAGTCGTCGGGAGGTGACCGAGGGCTCACGAAGAGCGCGGCAGGACCTTCTCGACGGCGGTTTTCATCTCGCTCGACATCGGATCGACGCCCGGCTCGAAGCGCGCGACGATGCGCCCTTCGGCGTCGACGAGAAACTTCGTGAAATTCCACTTCACGTCGCCCTTGATGCCGTCGCCCGTCTCTTCGGTGAGCGTGCGGTAGAGCGGCGCCTTCTCGGGGCCCTTCGTCTTGACCTTCGCCATCATCGGGAACGTGACGCCGTAGTTCAGCTTGCAGAACGACGCGATCTCCTCGGCCGTGCCGGGTTCCTGCGCGCCGAAGTCGTTCGACGGGAAGCCCACGACGACGAGGCCGCGCTCGCGATAAGCGTCGTAGAGCGCCTGCAGCTTGGCGTACTGCGGCGTGTAGCCGCACTTCGAGGCGGTGTTGACGATCAGCACGGCCTTTCCGCGCAGCGAGGCGAGGTCGAAGCTCTCGCCGGCGAGCGTCGTCACTTTGTGATCGATCATGGGGGTTCCTTTCGCGGGCTCCGCGGCGAAGGCGGTCGCGCCGAGGGCGAGCGCGATCGTGGCGGCAGCCAGAAGTGTCAAGCGCATGCGGTTCTCCTTGGTTTGGAAACAGAAGGACGCTAGCACGGCGCGCGGATCCGGCCAGCGAGGCGCGGGATCGCGAGGCCAGGGCTACAATCCGGGAACCTCTCTCGACCCGAGGACCGCTCGCTCATGCGCTTTCGATTCGTACCCGGGGCGCCGCCACCGATGCTGCTCGTTCTCGCTGCCGCGGCGCTCCTCGGCGCCGGCGGTTGTCGCAACGAGGCCGCCGCGGACTCGTCCAAGCGCTCGCAGGACGGCAAACCCGCCGGGCGCGTCGTGCGCGTCGCCGTCGCCGAGCGCGGCACGCTACCGCAGTCGGTGCTGACCTCGGGGACGCTCGCGGCCGAAGAGCGCGCCGACCTCGCCATGAAGGCCGCCGGCCGCATCGGCACGCTCCATGTCGACCTCGGCAGCGTCGTTGCGGAGGGCGCGCCGCTCGCGCGCCTCGATCCGACGGACTTCGACCTCCGCGTGAGCCAATCCGAGGCGGCGCTCCGCCAGGCTCAGGCCCGGCTCGGGCTCGGGCCTGAGGGCACCGAAGCCGACGTCACCATCGAAGACACTGCGGTCGTCCGCCAGGCGAAGGCCGTGCTCGACGAGGCCCGGCTGCGCCGCGATCGCTTTCTCGCCCTCCATCGACAGGAACTAGTCTCCGCCGCGGAACGCGATGCCGCCGAGGCTTCGTTCCTGGTGGCCGAGAGCCGCTACCAGGACGCGCTCGAAGAAGCGCGCAACCGGCGCGCGGTGCTCGGCCAGCGCCGCTCCGAGTACGAGATCGCGCTCCAGCAGCGCGCCGACTCGGTGTTGCTCGCTCCCTTCGCCGGGGCGATCAGCGCGCGCCACGTCGCGATTGGACAGTACGTGACCCCCGGACAGCCCGTCGTGACGATCGTGCGCACGCATCCGCTGCGCCTGCGCGTCGAGGTACCCGAGCGCGAGGCGGCGCGCGTCCGCAAGGGTCAAGAGGTCATCGTCACCGTCGAAGGCGAGAGCGGCATCGCCGCCGGCCGCGTCGCGCGCCTCTCGCCCGCACTCGACGAGCGCTCGCGCACGCTCACCGTCGAGGCCGAGATTCCCAACCGCGACGGCCGCTTGCGCCCCGGCTCCTTCGCGCGCGCCGAGATCATCACCGCGTCGGACGTTCCCGCCGTGCTCGTGCCCCGTGCGGCGCTCACGACCTTCGCGGGGATCGAGAAGGTGCTGCTCGTCGTCGACGGCAAGAGCGAAGAGCGGCGCGTCGTCTCGGGCCGCCGGGCGGGTGATCGCGTCGAGATCGTCCAAGGCCTCCAGGGCGGCGAGACCGTCGTCGTCGATCCCGGAAACCTCGTTGGCGGCCAGGCCGTGGAGATCGAGCGCTGATGCAGTGGCTCGCCGAGATCTGCATCAGGCGACCCGTCTTCGCCACGATGCTCATCCTCGCGCTCGTCGTCGTCGGCGCGGCGAGCTGGTTCCAACTCGGCGTCGACCGCTTCCCGGCCGTCGACCTGCCCACCGTCGCCGTGCGCACCTTCCTGCCCGGCGCGTCGCCCGAGGAAGTCGAGACCGTCCTCTCGCAACCGATCGAAGAAGTCGTCAACACCGTCGAGGGCATCGAAGAGCTGCGCTCGGTGTCGGGGCCCGGCGCGTCGTTCGTCATCGCGACCTTCAGCCTCGAGCGCGACATCGACGTCGCCGCCCAGGACATCCGCGACCGCATCGCCGCCGTCGTGCGCCAGTTGCCGCGCGACGTCGATCCGCCGGTCGTTTCCAAGTTCAACAACGAGGACCAGCCGATCCTCACGCTCGCGCTTTCGGGCAATCGCTCGGTGCGCGAGCTGACCGAGATCGCCGACAAGCTCGTGCGGCGCCAACTCGAGCGCTCGACCGGCGTGGGCGAGGTGCGCATCGTCGGCGGCCTCGAGCGCGCGATCAACGTCTGGATCGATGCCGACCGGCTCGCGGCGTATCGCATCCCGATCACGGACGTCCGCGACGCCCTCGTGCGCGGTAACGCCGAGACACCCGGCGGCAACATCACCGGCGAGCGCCGCGAGGAAGTGCTGCGCACGATGGGGCGCATCACCGATCCGCGCGACTTCGAGAACATCGTCGTCACGACCATCGCCGGGCAGCCGATCCGCGTGCGCGACGTGGGACGCGTCGAGGACGGCACCAAAGAGCAGCGCACCGTCGCGCGTCTCGACGGCGTGCCGACCGTGCAGGTGCAGGTGCTGCGTCAGTCCGGAGCCAACACCATCGAGGTCATCGAGGCCGCCAAGGCCAACCTCGAGGCGATTGCGGCGCAGCTTCCCGCCGACGTCCGCATCGAGACGATCCGCGACCAGTCGCGCTACATCTACGCGGCGCTGCAGGAGATCGAGTCCCACCTGGTGATGGGCAGCGTTCTCGCGTCGCTCGTCGTGCTCGCCTTCATGCGCTCGTGGCGCTCGACGATCATCGCCGCGGTCGCGATTCCCACGTCGGTCATCGCCACCTTCGGCATGATGTGGGCGCTCGATTTCACGCTCAACAGCGTCACGATGCTCGCGCTCGTGCTCATGGTCGGCATCGTCATCGACGATGCCATCGTCGTGCTCGAGAACATCTACCGCTTCGTCGAAGAAAAGCGCATGACGCCCTTCGTCGCCGCGCGGGAGGCCACGGCCGAGATCGGCCTCGCGGTGCTGGCGACGACGCTCTCGCTCGTCGTCATCTTCGTGCCCGTCTCGTTCATGTCGAGCATCTCCGGACGCTTCCTTTATCAGTTCGGCATCACCGCCGCCGTTGCCGTGATGGTGAGCCTGCTGGTCTCGTTCACCTTGACGCCGATGATGAGCGCACGTCTGCTGCGCGCCGAGGACGGCGCCCGCGCCGGCGAGATCGCGCGCTCGCGCAGCGGCCTCTACGGCCGGCTCGACCACGCCTACGAGCGCATGCTCGCCTGGTCGATGAAGCGCCGGCTCGTCATGGCCGGCGTCGGTGCGGTCGTCGCGCTCTCGTCGATCCCGCTCTACCAGATGGTTCGCGCCGAGTACATCCCGAGCAACGTCGACGAAGCCGAGTTCGACGTCAACGTCACCGCACCCGAGGGCACGAGCCTCGCCGCCATGGATGAGATCATGCGCGCCGTCGAGGCCGAAGTGCGCGCGATTGCATCCGTGCGCCTGCTGCTCTGCGACGCCGGCGGCGGCTTCCTCGGCGGTGTCAACAGCGGTGGGTGCTACGTGCGCATCGCGCCGCACGAGGAGCGCACCTTCTCGATCGGCCGTCTCCTGCGCGAATGTGCGCGCTTGCAGCCGTGGGCCGCGTTCCAGGGCAACGCCTCGCAGCGCGACGTCATGCAGGAAGTGCGGCGCAAGCTGCGCCAGTTCCCCGACCTGCGCACCTCCGTGCGAAACCTGCGCTCCTTCAACATTGGCGGTCCGCCCGTCGACATCGACTTCGTGATCCGCGGGCCCGAGCTTTCCCAGCTCGCCGCCTACGCCGAGCAGCTTCGCGTGCGCGCGCCCGAGCTCGGGCTCGTCGACGCCGACATCACGCTCAAGCTCGACAAGCCCGAACTGCACGCCGTCATCGATCGCGAGCGTGCGGCCGATCTCGGCATCGACAGCGAGGACGTCGCGACCGCGCTGCGGCTCATGGTCGGCGGCGACACGCAGGTCTCGCGCTTTCTCGACCCCGCGATCAACGAGGAGTACGACGTCCAGCTGCGTCTCAGCGAGTCCGACCGCAACGACCCCGCGCGCATCGCGACGCTCTACGTCGAGGGGTCGGGCGGCGCGCTCGTGCGCCTCGACAACGTCGTCTCGCTCGAGCGCGAGCAGGGCGTCTCGCGCATCGACCGCCTCGATCGCCAGCGGCAGGTCAGCCTGCGTGCCGGCGTCGCCCCCGGCTTCGCGCAGGCCGACCGCATCGCCGCGCTGCGCGAGGCATTCACGGAGATGAACCTCCCGCCCGCGTACTCCAGCGCCATCTCGGGACGCGCGCGCGAGTTCGAGCGCACCTACCAGGAGTTCCTCTGGGCCTTCGTGCTCTCGATCATCTTCATGTACATGATCCTCGCCGCGCAGTTCGAGAGCCTCGTCCATCCGCTCACGATCCTGCTCTCGCTGCCGCTCTCGATCCCCTTCGCACTCCTCTCGCTCTGGGCCACCGACAACACGATCAACTTGTACTCCGCACTCGGCGTGCTCGTGCTCTTCGGCGTCGTCAAGAAGAACGCCATCTTGCAGGTCGATCACATGAACAAGCTGCGCGAGGCCGGCCTCGCGCGCCTCGACGCCATCATGCAGGGCAACCGCGACCGGCTCCGGCCCATCCTGATGACCACGCTCTCGCTCGTCGCCGGCATGGCGCCACTCGCGCTCGGTAGCGGCCCCGGCGCCGAAGAGCGCCGCGCCGTCGCCGTCGTCGTCATCGGCGGCCAGACCCTCTGCCTGCTGCTCACCCTGCTCGTCACCCCCGTTGCTTACAGCCTCTTCGACGATATCGCCATCTGGTGGCGCGAGCGCGCTGCCGCGCGTGCGGCGCGCGGGGTGGCGCGGCGCGACGAGGCGAGGGGGGAGCGCGCATAGCGAGGGGAGAGCGCGCATAGCGAGGGGAGAGCGGGCGTAGCGAGGACGCGAGTCGCGAAGCGCAGGCCGCTCGCGCGGGTCGGGTGGGGCGGTCGAGTCGTGCGCCGTGAGGGCCGTCCGGCGTGCGGCGTACGGAGATCGACCTCGGGCGACGCGATCGAGCCGTCACCAAGGTCGAGGTCGCGTCAGTGCACGATCTCCTCGAGTTCCGCAAGCAGAGTTCGGGCCCACATCTCGAGATCGTCCGCCGTCTTCTGATAGCCCGCGCTCTCCAGCGAATCCGTGCTCGACGCGATTCCTCGCAGCCGGCGGGCCGCGCGGCGGTAGCTCGCCGCCAGATCGCGCGCGTTGGTCTCGTACGACGGTCCGCGCGTTCTGAGCCAGCGCAGCACCGCGGCGTCACCTTGGTCGATGGCCCGCAGCAAGTCCGCGCGCCCACTCGTCACCGAGCGATAGAGCTGCGCGGCATCGAGGCGGACGCCGTGCGCGTGCGGCAGCGCGTCGTCGCGCGTGCGGTGCTGGAGCTCGATGACGACGCTTTGCAGCGACGAGAGCGCTCGCGCGCGGCCCGAGACGACGCGGGACGCGCTCTCGTGCAGCGCTTCGCGCAAGTGCGGGATCGCCGACTGCACTTCCGCCCCCGACGCATTCGCGTAGAGGCTGACGCGCTGCCAGCTCGCCAGGCGTTCCGCGTGGGTGAGATCTCGCGGACCATGGTCCGGATCGTCGCCGCGCACGTCCGTGTCGACCTCGATCGGCAAGCGCGTCGTTGTCGCGTGCTCCTCGAATGTGTCGCGGACGTAGGTGGCGACCGCGAGCGCCCGGCGGCGCGCGAGCCCCACATGGGCCGGGGTTGCGCCGTGCCGATCCGCGAAGCCGATCGCGAGGAAGCGCAGCGGATGGACGTCGGTGGCGAGAAGCGCGCGGTACACGAACACCACCTCGTCGAGACGCTCGCGGTCAGACGCCTCGAGCGTGCTCGAGCCCGCCGCGAAGAAGACGCGCGACACCTCGTAGAGCGGCTCGCTGGTCGCCGCGTCCGCGGCAGGCGGTGGCTGCGCGACTTCCGAGGCGAATGGATCCGACCAGCTTTGCAGATGCATGACGTACCTCCTCGCTGTCTGCCCTCGGGGAAGTTGGTCACGCCATCGCCCCGAGGGGCATCGTTTGTGTCGCTGTCGCATCAACGATTGTGCGCTTGATGAGGAGGTGAAGAGATGTGCGAACAGGATTAACAGAGAGCTTTGCGGGACGGAGAGGGGGGGGAGAGGGATGGGGGAGCGGGAGCAGGGAGAGGGAGTGGAGGAAGTCGGAGGGGAGAGCGGGAAGCGAGTGTCGGAGCGGAGCGGTCCGAGGGCGACGGGAGAGCCGGCGGGAGGAGAGAGCGAGGAAGTGCCGGACGAAGGCGTCGATGAGACTCCTCGGCGCGGCGTGTTCGGGGGGGGGGAGGGAGAGGACGAGCGACGAGAGTCCCGCCGCGGTGTCGCGAGGTCGTGAAGCGAGTCGCCGAGCGTCCAGAGCGAGGATCACTTGCGGTGTCGCGCGGGAGGCAGTCGCGGTGTTGCGCGGCGGCGCGCAGTGGTGCGCGGAAGCAGACGGAGAGGAGGACGCTGGACCTTGTATCGCGATCGATTCTCACGCGCCGCGATGCAGACGCATCGTGATCTGGAGATGGCGACTCGTGCGCGCTCTAGTTCGGCGAGATCTCGCAGCGGAGGCGTGCGGCGTGGCGCGTCCTTCATAACCGGGGATCCCGTGTACACGGGTGGTGCCGACGTGAACGACCGCCCACGCGGGGGTGCCGTGCTGCAAGATTCCGCGGCCCGCTCCCACTGTGATCCATCGAGATCTTTCATTCGAGGGGGTCCCGTGTACACGGGAGGCCATGAATTGAAGGATCGCGCGCTGCGAACGATCGGCGGCGTGCAGCGATCTTGCAAAACGAGGGGTCCCGTGTAGCGCGTCTTTCAAAACCGGTGGTCCCGTGTACACGGGTGGTGCCGAAATGAAAGACCGCCCACACGGGGGGTGTCGTTTTGCAAGATTCCTCGGCACGCGCTCGCCATGGTTCGCCGAGGTCCTTCATTTGAGGGCGTCCCGTGTACACGGGTGGTGTCGAAATGAAATTCCGTTCACGCAGGTCGCCTCGCATGCCCCGCGCCCAGTGCGCGATGCCGTGGCGGGTACTCGATGAAGCAGCGTCCGCTTCGGCGACTCTCTGATTGCGACCGCGATCTTTCGTCATCGAAGGTGTCGGTAGCAGGACCAGCGGGGCGTGAGGCGTAGGTCGCCGTCGCTGAGGCCGGCGAAGCGCGGATCGCCGGCGATACGGAGAATGACCTTCGTCGCGGCGTCGAGCGCAGCGCCGCGCTGAAGCCGACGTCTCCATACCGTCGTGGTCGACATCTTCAGTACATCCGCCACCTCCCCGACCCGCGCATTGCTCAACGCGAGCGACGCGGTGACGAGCAGGGTCGCGACGTCGCGGCGCCCCGCGAACAGCGAGACGGGCGTGCGCGTCGCGGCGCTGACGGCGTCGACGACGACCTGCAGCGGCAGCCGCTCCGTGCGCGCGTCGGCAATGGGCGGCGGCGCGGCACCCGCCGCATCGGCTGCGTCGCCGCAGACGAACGCGTGGAAGCGGGCGCCATCGTCGGTGGGCTTGACGATGGGCGGGACGGCGCAGCCGAGCGCGTCCCGGTGCGTGGAGAAGGGCCAGGCGAGGGGATCGTCGACGAGGCCGCCGCGGCAGGGGTTGAGGTGGATGTAGCGGTGCGTCCGCAGGAGCTGGGCGCGGCCGTGCACGGGCGTGCACACCTCGCGATGCACGACGACGGCCCCGCGCAGCCCGTGCCCGCGATTGCGCCACTGCGCGAAACCGTTGAGCGCGTCCGCGAGGCGCTGGCGCTCGGCGTCGTCGCGCAGGATGGCGTGCAGGTGGTCGGGCATGAGCACGAGCGCGAGCGGCGTCATGCGCGCGACGATCCTCGTCCACAAAGCGAGCGCCTCGCTCCACGTCGCGAAGAGCAGCGTCCCTGGCTGAGAGCGAACGATGGCGTGAATCACGACGCGAGAATAGGGCGCGACGGCTCGCCATGGACGGCCTCCGCGCGTCGACGTTGCCAACGCGGGACGCGGGACTCGGGACGCGGGAGGCGAGATCGTGGCGCGCTCTCCCGGTGAGGCCACGGCGAGTTCGCATCGCAGTCGCTAACGTGCCGCGCACTTGCCGCTTCGCGGCTCCCTCGCCTCGTCGCGGCGCGATCGCATCGCTCTCGCCGTAGCGCCATCGCCTTCCCGGACCGCGATCCTCTTGCCGCCCCGCCGCCGTATCGCTCTCACCGCGACGCCACCTCGCCCGCGCGATCGCATCGATCTTGACGCCGCTGCCCCCACTCTCCCCCTGCATCCCACGGCTCGCTCCGCTATCGTGGAGCTCACGAGCACCTCGACACGAAAGGAGATCGCCATGCAAGACCCCGCCATGCAGAGCTCGACTCGCGAGACGACGACGATCGTGATCGCGATCGTCGCGGTGATCGTCGCGGCCCTCGGCGGTTGGTGGTTCGGCAGAAGCGGCTCGCGGCCCCCCATCGCCACGGGCGAGATCGACGCGCCAACAGCCGCCGAGCCGGCGCCTCTCGACGGCCCGCCCTCCTCCGCAGGCTCCGACACCGCACCGCCCGCAATCGATCCGCGCTGGCGAAGCGCGTTCGACGAGACGCTGGCGTGGGGCGACACGCCGCCCGCGGCGTCGTCGTGCCCCGCGATCGATCGCGATCTCGCCGAGCTCTGCGCCGCGAGCGGCTTCCCCTGCGACGCCGCGAAGCGCGCCGCGATCGCGCTGGCGAAGAGCCCGCCGGTGGCGTCCGGCGAGATCCATCGCCTCGATGCGATCGTCGGCAACGCGTTCCACGTCTTCCGCACGCTGGGCCGCGCCGACACGCGGCTCTTGATCGACGCGGCGCGCGCACCGGGCTTCGACGAGGAGGCGCACGCGATCGCGCTCTATCGCTGGGCCGCCTCGCGCGAGGCCTGCGGCACGGGCGACGAGCGCGTGCTCACGCTGGCGGTTCTCGACGACTACGCCGTCTTCGCGCTCTCGACGCTCGGCGGACAGGCGTACCTGCGCCGGCGCGCGCCCGCGGTCGAGGGCATCGCGTCGTTCTATGCGCTGGCGATCGTCGATCGCGCGCTGCGCGAGGGGGAGGAGCGGCACGGCCTCGACCCGCGCGCGCACGCGGCGCGGACGCGCGCGCTGCTCCGCGACGATGCCGTCGCTCTCGGCGCGGAGTATCGAGACGCCCTCGATCGCATGAGTGCGCGCTGGGGATCGCTCTGAGGCGCGGCGCTACGCGCTACGCACGACGCACGACGCACGACACACCGCGCTCGCGCCTCACCTCACGCCGCCCCTCGCTCGCCCGCGCCCTCAGCTCGTCGCGGCCGTCGTTGCCGCGACGGACGTGGCGACGCTCGCTCCAATCACCGCTGCCATGACGGCGGCCTGTTGCGCGGCGAGCGCGGCCTGCGTCGCCTGAAGCGCCGCGGCGTCGGTCGTGCCGAGCGACGACTGCGCGTGCTCGGCGAGCAGCAGCCCCGTGGCGAGCGTGAAGGCGAGATCCGCCATGGGCTTCGGCTTGACCGCGCGCAGCGCGGCGACGCGCACTTCGACGCCGCGCGCGACCGTCGCGGGGCTGCCCTCGGTGAGCGTGAGCAGCGCGAGCTCGTCGTAGTGCGACGACGTCGTCTTGATGCCGCGCGTGCGCAGCGCATCGCGGATTCCCGCGAAGCGCGAGGAGACGACCGCGGGGCTCGCCTGGTGCAGCGCGAGAAGGTGCGATGCGAACTGGAGCTGATTGCCGCGCGAGAACTTGGCCGCGCGCGTGCGCTCGTAGATGTTCTCGATCGTCGTGTTGGTCGCGTGCACGTCGCGGTCGTGAAGGGCGTGGAGCGCCGCCATCGGGTAGTCGTCTTGGCCGGTCAGCCAGAAGTGGGCGTCGCGCCAGGCGTCGTAGAACGCTCGCATGCGGCGGACGCGCTCGGCGGGGGCCGGCTTGCCGCCCTCGCGCAGCACGAGGATCAGCGCGGCCATCGTCGCCGAGAGACCCGACCGCGCGAGCTTGACCGCGCGAAAAGACTCGCGTGTCTCGCGTACGGCGGCGTGGGTGCGCGCGGGGTCCAGGTCGGCCTTGAGGATGAGCGCCGCCACGGAGTAGCGCAGCGACGATCGCAGCGGGCTCGTCCAGCGCGCATTGGCCTTCAGCGTCTCGGCGGCGGCCTCGAGGCGATCGGCGTTGGCGCGATCGCCGGCGAAGGTGAGCGTGAGCGCGGCGAAGCGCAGGCTGTTAACGTCGGTGCTCCACCGCTTGCGCGCCTGGAGCTTGGCGAACACGTCGAGATAGTTCGTGACGGCGTCCATCGCTGGGGGTGACCTCCGCGCGGGATGATACGGCGCTTCGACCGGCTCGGGGGCGGCCTCATTCGCTCCCCGCAGACGACGTCTCTGCTCCCGCTCCTGGGCCGGGCACCCACGCCTCCGTCAGTCGAGCCGCTTCCTGAACCGCAGCGACGCCGTGGTGAGCACCGCGGCGGCGAAGCCGCAGAGGATCGCGCCCTCGCGCCAGAGCATCTCGAGGCCGGAGCCCTTGAGGAAGACGCCGCGCACGATGTCGGTGTAGTAGCGCATCGGGATCGCCCAGGTGATCGCCTGGATGGGCGCGGGCATGTTCTCGATCGGAAAGATCAGCCCCGAGAGATAAATCATCGGGAGCATGAGCGCGAACATCGAGAGGAGCATGGCCTGCTGCTGCGTGCGCACGATGGTCGAGACGAGCAGGCCGAGGCCGAGCAGGGTCGCCATGACGGGCACGGAGAGCAGGGCGAGCACGGCAAGGGAGCCCGCGAAGCGGACCTCGAAGAACCACACGGCGAAGATCGTCACGAGGATGAGATCGATCATGCCGATGACGAAGTAGGGGAGGAGCTTGCCGACGATGAGCTCCCAGGAGCGCAGCGGGGTGACCATCACCTGCTCGAGCGTGCCGATCTCTTTCTCGCGGACGATGGCCATCGAGGGGGAGATCATCGTGACCATCATGAGCACCATGACGATGATCGCGGGCACGTAGAACCAGCGCGAGCGGAGCTCGGGGTTGTACCAGACGCGCGGCTCGACGACGACGTTGGGACCGATGACGCGGGCGGGGGCGTGCGCGTCGGCGAGCAGCCCCTGGGCGTAGCCGAGCCCGAGCGTCGCTGCGGTGGAGTCGGAGCCGTCGGCGACGAGCTGGATCGTGAGCGGCCGGCCGCCGGCGAGCGATTCGCCGTAGCCCTCGGGGATGATCACGGCGATGTCGGCGGAGCCTTCGATGAGCGCCGGCGTGATCTCGGCGGGCTGGGCGTGGACGCCGACGATGTCGAAGTAGCGCGATTCGGCGATCGTCTCGCCGAGCGTGAGACTCGCCGCGGAGCGGTCGCGGTCGACGAAGAGCACGCGGACGTCGGTGACGTCCAGGTTGGCGGCGTAGCCGAAGACGATGAGCTGGATGATCGGCGCGATGACGACCATGCCGACCATGCTGCGGTCGCGGCGCAACTGCTGCGCCTCTTTCCTGACGACGTGGAAAAGCCGGATCATCGACGCACCTCGGCGCGCGCGAGGCGCACGAAGGCCCAGCCGAAGACGAGCACGGCGTAGAGCCCGAGGAAGAGCATCTGGTCGGGGTAGGGGCCGAGACCGGTGCCTTTGAGCATGATTCCGCGCACGACGGTGAGGTAGTAGCGGGCGGGGACGACGTGGGAAACGACCTGCAGCGGCAAAGGCATCGAGCGCAGCGGAAAGATGAATCCCGAGAGGAAGATCGCGGGGAGCATCGAGACGAGCGTCGCGGCCTGGAAGGCGAGGGCCTGCGAGGCGAAGACGCTCGAGACGAGCAGCCCGAGGCCGAGCGCGCCGATGAGATAGACGAGCGTCACGGCGAAGAGCGCGCCGTAGGAGCCGCGCACGGGCACGCCGAAGAGCACCTGCGCCGCGCCGACGATCGTTGCCGCGGCGAGGAGCGAGATGAGCAGATAGGGGATCACCTTGCCCGCGAGGAGCGCGGTCGTGCCCATCGGTGATACCTGAAGCTGCTCCATGGTGCCGCGCTCTTTCTCGCGCACGATCGAAAGCGCGGTCGAGACGACGGCGGTGATCATCAGGATGAAACCCATCAGGCCCGGTACGAGGAAGTGGCTCGACGTGAGTTCGGGGTTGAACCACACGCGGGGCTCGAGGGTGACGAGAACTGGCGCGTTCCCCGTGGGGTCGCGGAAGGCGAGGCTCGCCTCGCCGGCGATCGCGGTCGCGTACGAGAGCACGGTCGATGCGGTGGTCGCGTCCGAGCCGTCGATCAAGATCTGCACCGGCGCCGTGCCGCCCCCGAGAAGGGTCGCGCCATAATTCTCGGGAATCACGAGCACCGCCTTGGCCACGCGGCGCTCGAAGAGAGGCTCGACGGGCGCTCCGGGCGGCAGGACGTCGACGATGTCGAAGGAGCGGGAGCGGGTGAAGTCCGCGAGCAACGCGCGGCTCTCGGCGGAGAGATCGCGGTCCTGCACGGCGAGCTTGACGTGCTCCACGTCGAAATTGAGCGCGTAGCCGTAGAGCAGCAGCATCAGCGCGGGGACGCCGACCAGCATTGCGAGGCTGAGCGGATCGCGGCGGATCTGCCGGAACTCCTTGATCGCGACGGCGAGGACGGCGCGGATCATGGCGCCGCCCCCACGGTCCCGTTGGCCTCGGCGCTCTCGATCGCCTGGATGAACACGTCCTCGAGCGAGGGTCGGATCGAATCGACACGCGCCGGGCCGAAGCCCGCGGCGTCGAGGGCGTCGCGCAGCCGGGCGCCGGCGGCGGGATCGCCGGCGGGCACGACGACGTGCAGCCGACTGCCGAAGAGCTGCACATCGAGGACGCCTTGCCGCGCGCGCAGCCACGAGACGGCATCGAGCACGCGCGGCGAGCGCACTTGATAGAGCGCGCGGTCGGCGAGGAGCGCCCGCATGTCCGCGAGCGTGCCGTGCGCGATCAGTTTGCCGGCGTGCATGAGCGCGAGCCGCTGGCAGTGCTCGGCCTCGTCGAGATAGTGCGTCGTCACGACGAGCGTCACGCCCTCCGCGGCCATTTCCTCGATCACCTTCCAGAACTCGCGCCGCGAGATGGGATCGACGCCGCCGGTCGGCTCGTCGAGAAAGACGAGGCGCGGCCGGTGGAGCACGGCGCAGGAGAGCGCGAGGCGCTGCCGCCAGCCCGGCGGAAGGTCGGCGGTCGGTGCGTCCTCGCGGCCGGAGAGCTCCGAGACGCCGATGGCCCAGCGCACGCGCTCGTCGAGGTCGCGCCCGGAGAGACCGTACACGCCGCCGAAGAAGGTCAGATTCTGCCGCGGCGTCAGGTCGAGGTAGAGCGAGAAGCGCTGGCTCATGTAGCCGATCGCGCGCTTGACGCGCTCGGGCTCGCGGGCGACGTCGATACCGAGGACGGTCGCGCGCCCGGAGGTCGGCGCGAGCAGCCCGCAGAGCATGCGGATCGCCGTCGACTTGCCCGCGCCGTTGCTGCCGAGAAAGCCGAAGACCTCGCCCGCCGCGACCTCGAGATCGAGCGCGTCGACGGCGACGAAGGGTCCGAAGCGCTTGGTGAGCTGCTCGGTGTGCACGGCGAGCGACATGTCAGCGCCCCACCGCGCGATCGAGCCGCGCCGACGCGACGCGGGCGCGCGCGAGGACGTCCGTGCGGTCGAGGCCGGCGCGCAGCAGCGAGACCTCGGCGTCGAGCCGCTCGGACGACGTGATGACGCCCGCGCGATGGCGCTCGCTCGCGACACGGAGGCTCTCGCGGGCGGCGACGAGCGCGCGCTCGGCGACAGGAATCGAGGCGAGCGCCGTCGCCACGTCGATGCGCCGGGCAGTGACTTCGAGGCGGACGGCGCGATCGAGGGCGTCGCGCTCGTGGGCGAGCGCGAGCGCGCGTTGCCTCTCGGAGGCGGCCTCGGCGTCCGCGCGCCCCGAGTCGAAGACGCTCCACGAGAGCGCGAGCGTGGCGTCCCAGCCGCCCTTCCACGAGTCGGCGAGCGGCAGCTCGCGGGTCTGCGGATTGGCGAAGTCGTAGCCCGCCGTGGCGACGAGCTGCGGCCGCGACGAGGCGTCCTGCGCGCGGGCGCGAGCCTCCGCGGCGGCGATGCGCTCGCCGAGCGCGGCGCGCTCGGGGCGCGCGGCGAGCGCCTCGGCGACGAGCGCGTCCAGCGGAGCGAGCGGCGCATCGACGGCCGCGAGCGGATCCGCCGCCTCGACGCGCGTGCCGAGCGCGAGGTCGAGCAGGCGCACCAGATCGGCCTCGGCCAGCTCGCCGTGGGCGCGCGCTTCGATGAGGCTCAGCTCGGCGCGATCGCGCTCGACCTCGACGTCGAGCACGTCACTGCGCGCTGCGAGGCCCAGGTGCTCGCGATTGCGCGCGTCGACGAGGTGCGCGTCGTAGGCGCGCAGCGATTCCTCGAGCACGATCTCGAGCGCGCGCGCGGTGACGAGCGACCAGTAGGCCTCCTCGACCTCGAGCACGAGCGCCGCGTCCTGCGCATCGCGATCCTCGGCGAGCGCGCGGCCTTCCGCGCGCGCGGCATCGCGCTGCGCGGGCAGGCGGCCGCCGGTGAGCAGCGCCTGCGAGACCTCGGCGCGGGTGCGGTAGCGGTCGGGCAGGTTGGGGAAGATCACGCGCGGCGGCATGCCAGGCATCTCGAGCGCGAGCTCGTCGACGTCGGACTGCCGCGTCGCCGACGCCGAGAGCGTCACGCCGGGCCGCCGCGCGGCCTCGACGGCGTCCTCGCTCGCGCGCGCGGCGGCAGCGAGCGCTTCGATGCGGCGCAGCGCGGGCGCGGCGTCGCGGGCGCGGGCGATGGCCTCGTCGAGCGTGAGGCGCAACGGAGCCTGAGCCGGCGCGTCGTCGGCTGCGACGGCGGGAGCGGCGAGAGAGAGCGCGGCCGCGAGCGCCAGCGCGACCATCGCGACGTGAGGTTTCACGGGTGAGAGAGAGCGCGTGTTCACGAGCGGGCCTCCTCGAGCGCTTCGATGAAGACGTCTTCGAGCGTGGCGGATCCGTCCGCCCTGCGCCGGGCAATGAGCGCCTCGGGCGTGTCGAGCGCGAGCAGCTTGCCGCGGTCGAGGAGCGCCACGCGCTGGCAGCGCTCCGCTTCGTCGAGATAAGAAGTCGAGACGAGGATCGTCAGCCCCTCGGCCTGGAGTTCGCCCAGGATCTGCCAGAACTCGCGCCGCGAGACGGGATCGACGCCCGTCGTCGGCTCGTCGAGGATGAGGAGCTCGGGGGTGTGCACGAGCGTGCAGGCGAGGGCGAGCTTCTGCTTCATGCCGCCCGAGAGGCGATCCGCGAGCCGGTCTCGAAAGGGCGCGAGCCTCACGCGCGCGAGCAGCTCGTCGCGGCGCGGGCGCCAGTCGCGGACGCCGTGAGCCGCGGCGAAGAAGGCGACGTTCTCGTCGATGGAGAGATCGCCGTAGAGCGAGAAGCTCTGGGAGAGATAGCCGAGGCGCGAGGCGATTACGCGGCGCTCGCGCGTGGGGTCGACGCCGAGCGTGCGGACCGTCCCGCCGTGCGGCGCGAGCAGTCCCAGCACGCTGCGGATCGTCGTCGTCTTGCCGGCGCCGTCGGGGCCGATGAGCCCCAGCATCTCGCCGCGGCCGATCGCGAAAGTGATCCCGTCCACGGCGACGAGCGAGCCGTAGCGCCGGACGAGTCCGTCGACGGCCACGGGCAGAGGGAGTTGTTCCTTCATCGCGCCGCCTTCGCGCTGGCCGCACCGGCCGCACCGGTGAAATGCGCGGTCGCGGGCATTCCCGGCTTGAAGAGCAGGTCGTCGTTCGGCAGGCGCACCTTGACCAGGTAGACGAGCTGCACGCGCTCCTCGCGCGTCTGCACGTTCTTGGGCGTGAACTGCGCGTCGGCCGCGATGTAGGAAATGGTGCCCTCGCGCTCCTGGCCGTCGTCGGTGACGACGCGCACCGGCTGGCCGAGCGCGAGCGCGCCGAGGTCGAGCTCGCCCACGTAGGCGTTGAGCCAGATGTCGCCGAGGTCGGTGAGCACGGCCAGCGGCGCGCCGGGCGCGATGATTTCGCCGGCCTCGACGAGCTTGTGGGTGAGGCGCGCCGCGAGCGGCGCCTCGATCGTCGCGTCGGCGAGCTGCTGCTCGAGCTGCGCGATGCGCGCGTCGGCGGCGTCCACGCGCGCGCGCGCCGCGTCGATCTCCTCGCGGCGCGTCCCCGCCTCGAGCAAGCGCAGCCGCTCCCGTGCGGCGGCGAGCGCCTCGCGCGCGATGTCGCGGCGCGTTCCGGCATCGTCGCGCGCTTTCGTCGTACCCGAGCCCGAGGCGAGCAGCTCCTCCATGCGCGCGAACTCTCGCTCGGCGCCCGCGAGATCGGCGCTCGCCTGGTCGACGCGGGCGCGCGCCTCGGCAATCTCCTCGCGCCGCGGGCCCGCGACGCGCAGGCGCCACTCGGCGTCGGCCTGGCCGCGCTCGGCGCGCGCCGCTTGCAGCGCGAGTTCGATGTCGACCGGGTCGATGGCGGCGACGGCTTGGCCCGCCGCGACGGCATCGCCTTCTTCGGCGTCGAAGGCGGCGAGCGTGCCGCCGACCTTGGCGGAGAGACGGACCTCCGTCGCCTCGCAGTGCCCGGTGGCGACGATGGCACCGCTGCCGTTGCCGTCGCCGCAGCCGGCGGCGAGGGCGAGAAGCACGAGGGGGAGTCCAAGAGCGAGGGCAGGGTGTGACATGGGTTCAGCTCCTCGGGGAATCCGCGGCGAGGCCGCGCACGACGAGTTCCTGCAGATGGCGAACGAAGGCTTCGGGCGTCGGCTTGGCGCCGGGGATGCGGCCGGTCGCGAACATCGCGGTCCGCAGCGGCTCGGTCGCGTGGAAGAAGACGAGCGAGGCCATGATCGTGAGATGGGTGAGCAGCGGGTCGACGGGGCGGAAGCGCCCCCGCTCGACGCCGCGCGCGATGACGCGCGCGAGCCCGCCGAAGACCGCAAGCATCCGCCCGCGCAGCTCGTCGTCGAGATGGGTGCCGCCGGAGACGGCCTCGCGAACGATGATCGCGGGCAGCTCGGGATGGCCCGCGGCGAGCTCGCCGAAGCCGCCGATGAACGCGGCGATGAGATCGCCTTCGTCGCCGGGGACCGTGGCCAGGGTCGCCGCGCGCTCGGCGAGCGGCTCGAGCGCCGCGCGGACGATCGCCTGGAAGAGCCCGAGCTTCCCGCCGAAGTGGTAGCTGACCATGGCCTTGTTGACCGCCGCTTCGCGCGCGATCTCGTCGATCGAGACCCCGTCGTACCCGTGCGCGGCGAAGAGGCGCGCCGCGGCGGCGATCAGCAGCTCGCGGGTGCGCTCGGGGTCGCGTTCGCCCTTGGCGCGGGGCGGGGCGGGGGGGCGTTTGGCCATCGATCGCTCCTTGTCAATCAAACGGTTGGTTGAATCCTGCCCCGCGAATCTGCCCTCCGCAAGGGGCGCCGTGTGACAAATCTTTCCCGCCTCGCGGGTCGGTTGCCCGGCCCCTCCCGCGGGCGTTCGGCTATGTCCTTCCAGGCCAGTCACCTAGCCCCGTGACGGACGCGTCGCGGGTGTAACGAAAGGCGTCGCGGTGTTATGCTGCGCGCCCTCCGGAGGCCCCGTGCTCGAACTTTCCGTCATCGACGCCAACGACCGCTACGTCCACCTCGCGATCACCGGCCGCTTCGATCTGCCCGGCGCGAACACCATCGAGCCCCGCTTCACCGTCGAGACGACGGCGCGCCGCAAGCCGCTCGTCGTCGACCTCTCCGGGGTCGAGATGCTCGGCTCGTTCGGCATGGGGATGCTCGCGGCGTCGGCCCGCGCGCTCAAAGCGCACGGCGCCGCCATGGTGCTGCTCGCGCCCCGTTCCAACGTCGAGCGCGCGATGCGCGCCGTCGGCATCGATCACGCGATGCCGATCGTCCACGACCTCGACGAGGCGCTGAAGGCGCTGGGCGTGGCGTAGGCGGCGAGCAGGATCTCTACGACGGCTCTCGCTGCACACAGATGATCGTCACGTCGTCCGAAGGCGATCCTCCCGCGTAGGCGAGCACGGCGGTTTCGATCGCCCGCCGCAGGTCGTGCGGCGACATGTGATTCTGCGTCACGACGATCTTCTGCAGCCGCTCGAAGCCGAAGGGCTCGCGGGTCGCGCTCTCTTCCTCGGTGACGCCGTCGCTGCAGGCGACGATCGTGTCGCCGGGCTTCATCTCGGTCGTGGCCGCCTCGGCGAAAAATATGTCGAGCAGGCCGAGCGCGGCGCCGGTGGCCTTCCATTCGATGACCTCGCCGTCCGCGCGCACGAGCAGCGGCGAAGGTGCGTGGCCGCAGTTGACCCAGGTGACGCGGTGATTGCGCGCGTCGAGGTCGGCGAGCACGAAGGTGACGAAGCGGTTGCGCGGGGCGTGGCGCAAGACGGTGTCGTTGAGGCGGCGGGCGATCTCGAGCACCGGCAGGCGGTCCTGCACCAGCTCGTGGAAGACGGCATGGAGCATCGACATGAGAATCGCCGCGCCCATGCCCTTGCCGGCCACGTCGCCGAGCATGCAGATGTGGCGGTCCTCGCCCGTGTCGACGAAATCGAAGAAGTCGCCGCCCACTTCGTAGCAGGGCGTGCTGCGGCCGTCGGCGGCGTAGCCCTCGATCGTCGGCGGTGACGCCGGAAAGCAGCGGCGCTGCATCTCCGCGGCGGCGAGCGCTTCGGCCTTGAGGCGCTCTTTTTCCAGTTTCTCGTCGATGAGCGCGGCGTTGCGCATCTGGATCGCGGCGACATTGCCGAGCATCGCCAGGAGGCGCAGGTCGTCCTCGGTAAATGCGGCGCGCGCGAACGTCGCGTCGGTGTAGAGCATGCCTTGCACGCGGTCGCCGTCCCAGAGCGGCACCGCCATGAGCGAGCCCACGCCCATGATCCCGGTGGCCTGGAGCAGCCGCTCGTCCGTCGAGGCGTCGGCCGTCAACACCGACGAGCGCTCGTCGAAGACGAGGCGCGCGACGGTGCGGCTCACGGTGAGCGGGCCCCGCGCCGGCGGCAGCGCCGCGGAACACTCGAGGTCGCCCGACTCGCTCTTGACGACGATCGCGGCGCGGCGCGGCTCGAGCGCTTGATGGACGAGTTCGAGGACGCGCGGCAGGAGCGCTTCGATGTCGGTGAGCGCGAGCAGCTCGAGCGTGGCCTTCTCGAGCACCGCCAGCCGCCGCGCCGCGGGATCGCCCTGGAGCGCGCGCTGCACGTCGATCCCCGAGAGCACGATCGTGCCCTCGCCGGCGAGGCGTGCGTCGGTCAGGGTGACGCTGCCCGACTGCGGCGACTCTTCGAAGTCGACGCGTGTCCCGCCCGCGACGATCGTCGAGCCCGGGCGCAGCGCGGTGGGCGTCGAGATCCACGCACCGTCGACGCTGGTGCCGTTGAGACTGCCGCGGTCGTTGGCGAACCACTGCCCGCCCGATTCGAAGACCTCGAAATGCCCGCGCGAAAGCTCCGGATCGGCGAGGACGACCTCGTTGCCGAAGCCCCGCCCGAAGCGAACCTTCGAGCCGATCGATAGCTCGATCACCTGGCGGGCACCGTGCGATTCCGTAACGACGAGGCGCGGCATGGGGCGGGCTTCTCCTCCGCGTTCACCTGGCGCGTGGACCGCGCGAGGGGCCAATGAATCTACCCCGAAGTCGCGTTATCCGCGCCCCAGCCGCTCGTTTACAAGACGATCAGATCCCCAGACTCGGATCGATCGTGGTGTCGACTCGCACGACGCGATCGACCGGGAATCCCGCGACGGAGGAATGCTTGCGGATCGTCTCCTCGTCGGGGGCCACGTGGACGCAGTAGAACTTGTCGCCCGCGACGAAGCTCTGGATCCACTGATACGGCTCGTCAAGGCTATGCGCGACGGCGCACGATTTGCGCGCGATCGCGTTCAGCGCGTCCTGATCGAGGGCGCCGGCGCCGGGCAGCGTGCGTTCGATGATGAACTTGGGCATCGGTCTCTCCTTTCTTGATTCGTGTCGTGTTGGCAGGTCGATCGGCCTCGACCTTGACTACGAGAGCCCGCGCGCAACCCGCCAACGCCTCGGACGAAAGCTCGGCTTACTCCTTGGTGCTCTCGTATAATCCGCGCGACAGGGGCAAGCCGCGGGGGCGGCGGCGTGGGGTTGGGGTGCAAGTCCCGCGTCCGGTTTCGTCTCGCGCGGTGCCCTCTCGGGGGGGGCGCGTGGAGCGGGTGTACGTGGGCGGCGAGTCCCACCTCGAAGGACGGACCATCGGCCGCTATCGCATCGGCGCGTTGCTGGGCGAAGGCGGGATGGGGCGCGTCTACGGCGCTCACGACACGCATCTCGGCCGGCCCGTCGCCGTCAAGACGATCCGCGATCTCGACCACGCCGCGGAGGGACTGCGGCTGCGCTTCGCGCAGGAGATCCGCTCGGCCACGGCCGTCACGCACCCCTACGTCGCGAGCGTCTACGACGCGCTCGAAGTCGACGGGCTGCCGCTGCTCGTCATGGAATTGCTCGAGGGCACGCCGCTCGACCGCGCGCTGCGCGAGGCGGGCCGCTTCGAGAGCAAGCGCGCGCTCGTCGTCGCCCAGGAGATCGCCGAGGCGCTGGCCGCGATCCACGGAGCCGGGATCGTCCATCGCGACCTCAAGCCCGGCAACGTGATGCTCACCACGAACGGCCACGTCAAGGTGATGGACTTCGGCGTGGCTCGCGTGACGCACGCGGCCGCCGAGCTTTCGGGCACCGCCACGACGTCGGCCGGGATCACCCGTCCCGGCGTGCTCGTCGGCACGCCCGCGTACTTCGCGCCGGAGGTCCTGCTCGGCCACCCGCCGACGGCGCGCGCCGATCTCTTCGCGCTCGGCGTGCTGCTCTGGGAGATGCTCACGGGGCGCCATCCCTTCCGCCGCGACAACGCGCTCGACACGCAGGACGCCGTGCTCTACGACGAGCCCGGCGCCCATGACGACGCGGCGCGCGCCGTGTTCGCGGCGCTGCCCGCGCCGGTGCGCGCGGTCGCCGAGGCGCTGCTCACCAAGCGGGCCGAGGACCGGCTGCCCACCGCGCAGGCTGCGGTCGCCGCGATCGCGAGCGCGCTCGACGGCACGGACTTCCGCACCGGCGCGCGCGGCGACGACGCGTCGCCCGCCAAGCCGTGGTGGGCGAGCCGCGCGATCGTCGCGGCCGTGCTGCTCTTCGCCGTGGGAGCGGGCGCGCTCGCCTGGCGCGCGACGCACCTGCCCGCCGCCGAGGCGCCTACCGAAGTGCCGCCCGTCGTGGCCGTGCTGCCCTTCGAAGACCGCAGCGGCGATACCGGCGCCGAAGGCCGCGGCTCGATGATCGCCGCGCTGCTCGGCGCGGGCCTCGGCGAGAGCGGTGCCGTGCGCGCCGTCGCGGCCGAGCGCGTCGACGAAGTGCTCGCCGCCGCCGAAGCCGGCGCCACCGTGCGCGAGCGCGTGCAGCGCGCCGCCGAGCTCGCGGGCGCGGCGTGGATCGTCTCCGGGCAGATTTTTCGCGAAGGCGACCGCCTGCACGCGGCGATCTCCGTCCACGACGCCACCGCACCCGACACCCCCGCCGGCTTCCGCCTCGCCGACGCGAGCTCGATGGGCCTCGTCGACGCGGCACTCTACAAAGTCGTCGAGGCCGTCCGCGGCCGCGCCGTCTCGTCACAAGAACTCGCTCAGGCGACGCGCGGCGCGCGCGACGAGCGTGCCGTCGCCGCTCTCGTCGAAGCGCAGCGCGCGGCGCGGTCGCTCGATTACGAGACCGCGATCGTGAAGGCGGAGGAAGCGGTCGACATTGCGCCGAACGACATCGGCCTGCGGCTCGCGTCCGCAGAGATCCTCGACTCCGCGGGATACGAGACGCGCGCGCGCCTCGCCGTGCGCGAAGCGCGACGTCTCGCCGACGCGTCGCCCCCGGAGGCGATCTCTCCTCGCGACGGGCTCGAGCTTCGCATTCTTGAAGCGCGATTCGGAACCGAGCCGCAACGAGTCGTCGACGCGCTGGAAGAGGCGGCACGACGTGCGCCCTACGATGCTTCGCTCTGGAGTCGCGTCGCCGCGGCCCTGGTCGATGTCGGAAAAATGGACGAAGCGCTCGCCGCGATCGACCGCGCGGTCGCGCTCGACCGGCTCGATCCGCGACTGCATATCGAACGCGCCCGCCTCCTCGCAAGAATAGAGCGCACCGGAGAAGCCGAATCGAGTCGTCTCGAGGCGAAGCGTCTCTTCGACGTGCTGCGCTCTCGACACGGAGAAGCCGAAGTAACCGTCCTCGCCGGCGAAATCGCGTGGGCATCGGGAAAACCCGAGGAATCACTCACCGCGTTTCGCGAGTCGATCACGCTCTTCGAGCAGGCCGGATCACCCGTCGATGCGGCACTCGCCAGTCGCTCCGCCGGCGACCTCGCTCAGTACCTGTGGAGGCTCGAAGAAGCGCTCGATCTCTACCATCGCGCGCTCACCGTGCTGCAGACGGCGGGCAATCGCCGCGCGGTCATCCGTACGCAGATCGGCATCGGGACGGCGCTCCAGCGACGGCTCGACCTCGTCGAGGCGCGCGACGTGCTGACGGCCGCCGCCCAGGACTCCAAGGCGCTCGGCCTCACGCGCCAGCATCTGTTCGCCCTCGAGAATCTGATCACGACGACTCTGCGCACTAACCAGCCTGAGGATGCTCTCGCGCGGGTGGATGAAGCGCTTGCCATTGCGAGGTCGCTGAACGAGTCCGCTTCGATGCCTGGAATCCTCCGCAGTCGCGGTGAGGCGTACCGGCTCCTCGGGAACTACGAAAGAGCCGAGACCACGCTCGTCGAACTCGCGCGCAACTTGGAGGCGATGCCCGGGACGATCGGTGCTGACGTCGTCTGGACGTATCAGCGGCTGGCAAAGACCCGCGAGGAAGCCGGCGATCTCGAGGGCGCGATCCGCGCGGCGAGCGAGGCCTTGCGACACGCGCGCGCGCAGGGATTGAAGCCGTCTGAAGCGTGGACGCTCGCGTTGCGTGCGCGGCTCTACGCGGCGGCAGGGGACACGGCGGCTGCAAGGGCGGATTTGGCAGAATTCCAGGCGATCGACGACGGGTCGGGCGGAGCGAGGGAGTTCGTGGAGGCGGCGCGTCTGGGGGAGGCGAGCCTGGCGCTCGCGAGGCTCGACTGGAACTCGGCGATCTCGCTCTCGAAGGAACAAGCGGAGCTGACCGACTTCGGACGCGCCTCTGAAGCGAGCGTCGATCTTGTTCTTGTTCACGCGCGGGCTCTGCTCTCCAGCGGCGCGCATCGAGAGGCCAAACGTCTCCTCGAGCGCCTGAGTACGGAGGCGCGGCTCACGCCCGCGCAACGAAGAACCGCGGATCGCCTCGCGGCCGAACTAGGCTGACGAGCATTCCGCAGAACACGGCCGCGCGCTCGAGGCGAGCGGTCGTAGGGAGGGGATCATGTTCGGACGAGCTATGAAGTCTTGGACGATGGTACTCGCTGGCCTCGCCGCCGTCGCGGCCGTGGGTGTCGGATGCGGGCCCGCACCGAAGTCGACGCAAACGTCACCACGTTCGAGCGAGGGCGATGCGGATGTGGGTAAGTCGTCATCGGACGAAAAGTCTCCGCGCTCGGAAAATGAATCTGAAACCGAGGCCTCGCTGGTTCTCCAGGCTCCATCGAAGATCGATCCTTTCAAGGGACAGATCGAAATTCACATTTATGGGTCGGGGTCTGCGGTACCCGATTTCGGGAATCGACTTCGTTGCGATTACCACGGTGAGAACGTCACCATGAAAGCGAAGATCGGTGGAAGGTGGGAGGAGGTTGAAGAAGCGGAGTACGGCGTGCTCGTATTCCCGAGTGTGATCACCCGAGTGATCACCGTGAAATCGTCGCCGACCCAGGTGTTTCAGGTCTCGATGAAGGAGGGAAATGCCCAGTACCTCTTCCTGCCCGACCCGTGTGATTACGATGCTAGTACGACTCCAACAGCTGACGACTGCCCAGATCGAGGATTTCCCAGCGCATTCTTCGGCGTAGCTACAGATATTTCACAGGATGGAACGAACTCGCGGCTCTTCGTGAAGAAGTTGGGGGAGAATTCCTGGAGGCCTGCAGACTCCGGTTCGTGGCTGCAGTTGAACCCTCCGGAAGATCCTGTCTGCCCATGATGACCTATCCTCACTGAACGTCAGGTGCGTTTGGCTTGGCACTCTTCGGTCGCAGGGCTACTCTTCCGCCTCGAGGAAGAAGCCCTGCGCACCGAAGAGCCACTCTTGCAAACTACTTCGACGCCGCGCCGAGTTCTTCCATCACCGGTTCCAACGCCTTCCCCTCCGCCGGCTTCTCCCCACCACTTCCCTTCAAGTAGTGGTCGAACCACTCCATCATGCGCAGTCCATAGTCCTTCTGCGCGGCGGCCTTGCGGTTGCCGTGGCCTTCGCCGGGGTAAAGCACGAGGCGCACCGGCACCTTGCCGTAGGTCTTGAGGTAGCGATAGAGCGTCATCGACTGGCTGGGGTGGACGCGCGTGTCGTCCTCGCCGTGCAAGATGAGAATCGGCGTGCGCGCCTGCTCGACGTAGCGGATCGGGCTGCGCTCGGCGTAGAAATCCCAGTTGTCCCAGGGCCACTTGCGCGCGTGGACCAGGTACATCTCGTTGGGGATGTCCGTCGTGCCGAACTTGGAGAAGTTCTCGCTGATGCCGACGAACATCACCGAGGCGGCGAAGTGCTGAGTGTGCTTCGTGGCGAGCCAGGCGGAGGCGTAGCCGCCGTAAGAGCCGCCGGTGACGCCGACTTTCTTTTCATCGACGAGGCCCGTGGCGATGAGGTGCTTGACGCCGTCGACGAGGTCGTCGAACTCGGCGCCGGCGTAGTCGCTCTGGCCCATCTTGGAGAAGTCGACGCCGCGGCCGGTGGAGCCGCGGTAGTTGGGATAGAAGATCGCGTAGCCCTGCGCCGCGCCGAATTGCCCGGGCGAGGCGTAGCGCGTGAGCCAGCCGTTGGAGTAATGCGCCTCGGGGCCGCCGTGGACGACGAGGATGAGCGGATAGCGAGTGCCGGGCTTCTCGTCGAGCGGGCGGATCAGCAAGCCGTCGATGGTGACGCCGTCGCGCGCTTTGTAGGTGACGATCTCCTGGCGTGCGAGCTTGACGTCGGCCATCCACGGGTTGCTGTCGGAAACACGCGCGAGCTGCGTGGCGCCGCGCGTCCAGCGGAAGGCTTCGCGCGGATGCGCGGGTGAGTCGGCGATGATGGCGGCACTCCCGCCGTCTTTGGCGAGCGAGAGCGTGTACATCGCGGGCCCGCCCTTGCCGAGCAGCGTGCGCGGCTTGGCGCCGGGCGCGAGGTCGATCTCGGCGAGGTAGGTTTCGACGCTCTCGTGGCCGACGAAGACGATCGTGTCGGCATCGGCGAAAGCGATGGCCTCGGCATCGCCCTGCCAGCCGGGCAGCAGGTCGCGCGTCGCGCCGGTGGCGGCGTCAGCGACGACGAGGCGGCCCGCGTTGGGATCGTGGATGTCCTGCGCGGCGATGACGGCGAGGTGCTTGCCGTCCGGCGCCCACGCGACGTCGCCGATCTTGCCGATCGTGGCGACCTTCGCGCGCACGGTGCCGGTCGCGGGATCGACGATGTGCACGATGCGGCGCATGAGGTCGTCATCGACGAGCGGCGTCGGCGCGAGGGCGACGGAGATGACGTCGCCGGCGGGGCTCCAGGCGAGTTCCGACGCGGAGCCAAGGAGCGCGAGCGTGGTCGACTCCTTGGTGACGCCCTCGGCCGCGAGCGTGGCGACGTGGACCCGCGTGAAGCGCTCCTGCTCTTCGTAGACCTTCGCCTTGAAGCCCTTCTTCTCGAGCTTCTCGCGCTCGGCGGGCTTGGGCTCTTTCGCGAGGAACGCGACGCGCTTGCCGTCGGGAGCGAACGCGAAGGCGCTGATGTCCTCGTTGTGCTCGACGAGCAGGCGGGCCTCGCCGCCGTCGATGGGGATCGTCCAGATCGCCTTCTTGGCTTTCTCGCCGCCGCGCTTCGCGAGGAACGCGAGGCCGCGCTGATCGGGGAGGAAGCGCACGTGCGAGACGCCGGCGTCGTCGGTGACGTAGGGGCGCGGGGCGCGCTCGCCGGGGCCCGCGACCCAGAGCTGCGTGCGCGGGGGGCCGTCGTCCTCGGTGAGCGGATCGCGCGGCACGAGCACGGTGTAGGCGACGGCGCTGCCGTCCGCGGCGAGGCGCGCGTCGGCGACGGAGCGCGCCTTCAGTGCCTGCTCGAGCGTCAGGCCCGCGGTGGCGCCGAAGGCAGGGACCGCGGCGAGGACGACGAGGGCGACGGCGAGGGCCGTGGCCTGCGCGAAAGGGGCGCGGGGGAGGGGGCGACGGGTGGTCTGGACGGGCGAGGCTGGCATCGCGGGAGGCTCCTCCGTGGCGCACGGCTAAGCGCCGCGCGGGATTCGGGAAAGCCTCAGGATAACCGGCACGCCAAAAGTTGCACGAAAGGATGGCGGGGGCCCGGAGGAGGGAGGGCCCCCGCTTAGCCCGGACTATTCACGAAGCCCTGGCCGAAAATGCCGGATCTGCCCGCCGGCCACTCGCTGTCGCTCGTTCTGGGCCGTACTCGGTCTGCGCAGACTGCGGTGGAACCTCCGGCTACACCTCGTCTGCGCAGACCTGCGTGCGGCCCATCCGACGGGCATCTGCGGTATTTTCGGCTCAGGTTTCATGAATAGTCCGGGTTAGAAACAGGACAGGGAAGGAGGAGGTCCGGTCTACTTCGTGGCCGCGGCCATCTGCTCGGCGTGCTCTTGGCGGTAGTGGTCGAGCCACTGCGCCTTGATCGATTCGGGCATGCGAGCGAGGCGCGCCTTGAGCGTGCGCTCGCGGCCGGCGCGATCGACTTTGTAGCGGATCAGGTCGCCGGGCTGCATCCCATGGAACGCGGCGCTCACGGCCTCGCCGTTCTCCTTGCTGATCGCGACGTCGCCGATGGCGACGAGCACGTCACCGACTTCGAAGCCGGCCGCGGCGGCAGGCGAGCCGGGCACGACCTTCTTGACGGCCATCGTCCCGGTCTCGCTCTTGTCGAACTCGACGCCGAGCCAGCCGCGGTTCTGAAGTTCGGCGGCGAGCTTCTGCACGCATTCTTCGGTGGTCCCTTCGCACTTCATCTTGTCGCCCGCGAACGTCGCGGTCACGACGAGTAGGCTCACGATCGCCATCGCCACGATCTTGCGCATTGTCGAAACCTCCCGCGGCACTTCTGTGCCGCAGCGTTTGGAAACCGTGTGATCGGCTTCTTCGAGGCGGTAGATACACCCTTCGAGGGGTGAACCGGACGGGTGATTCGACGTGCGGTCCGCTGCGGCAGGATCGCGGGGGCGAACGGGCCGCGATCGCTGACGACCGGTCGAGAGGGGCAGGGGAGGCTGCGCGCGATTGGGGAGCGCGATCCCCGACGATCAGAGCTGCCGCGAGAGCCCGGCGCTCGCCGCAGCCTCGCGAGCGGCGCGTAATTCGTCGCCACTGACAAGCCGGTCGATTTCCGGGAACTCACGCGAGCGGTACGCGGGCCGGTACTGATCCATGACGTTGACCATCGTCCGCGGCGAGATCTTCTCGGCGAGGAAGCGGAAGACGGTCGCGCTATTGGCATCGTCGCCGGGCATCACGAGATGGCGCACGAGGAGTCCGCGCACGGCGACGCCGCGCTGATCGAGGACGAGATCGCCGACTTGCCGGTGCATCTCGCGCACGGCGAGCGCGGTCTGCGCCCAATAGTCGTCGGCGCCGGTGTAGCGGCGCGCGCTTTCGTTGTCGCCGAACTTCACGTCGGGTAGGTAGATCTCGATGACGCCATCGAGAAGCGCGAGCGCGGAGAGCTCGTCGTAGCCGCCCGTGTTGTAGACGAGCGGGAGCCGCAGCCCGCGGCCCGCGGCGATGTCGACGGCCTCGAGGATCTGCGCGATGACGTGCGACGGCGAGACGAGATTGATGTTGTGCACGCCCTGCGATTGCAGCGCGAGCATCATGGCGGCGAGCTCTTGGGCGTCGAAGTCGCGGCCCTGAGCGGCCTGACTGATTTCCCAGTTCTGGCAGAAAACGCAGGAGAGATTGCAGCCCGAGAAGAGGATCGTGCCCGAGCCCTGCTTGCCGCTGATGGGTGGCTCTTCACCGAAATGCGGGTAGAAGCCGTGCACGCGGGCCATGAGGCCGACGCCGCAGACGCCGAGCCTGCCGCGCAGACGATCCGCCATGCAGCGATGGGGGCAGAGATCGCACTCGGCGAGGCGGTCGCGGGCTTCGGCGGCGCGGCGCTTGAGTTCGCCGGACTCGTGGAGCGTGACGTAAGAAAGCCGAGAAGTTGAGTCGGGCATTTCTCGATCCTCGCCGCGTCGAATTTCTGTCATTCTAGCGCCCCAGTCTTTTGGGGTGGATCTTTCGATGCGCGCATTCTGGATCGACGCCACGGATCGCGACCTTGTCGACGCGGTGCTCGAAGGGCACGGCGCCGCGGCGGAGGCGTTCGTCGATCGCTTTCGGCGACTCGTGGCGAGCATCGTCAACAGCGCGCGCTCGTCGAGGCTCTCGGAAGCGGACGCCGAGGAAATCGTCCAAGAGGTGTGGCTGCGGATCTTCGACGGCGGCGCACGGGCGCTCGCGGCGTGGCGCGGCGACGTGCGGCTCGATCGTTATGTGGCAGCGATCGCGCGCAATCGCCTGCGCGATTGGATGCGGGAGCGGCGGCCGGAGATCGTCGACGGGGACGCGATCGACGGAAGAGAAGCGGAGGAGCGCGGGGCGGTCGAGGACCTCTTGTCGGCGGAGCGCGAGGCGGCGGTGCGGGCCGTGCGCAGGACGCTCTCGGATGACGAACGGCGCCTCTTCGACGCCGTGTATGTTCACGGGCGCTCGGCAGCGGAGATTGCACGCGAGCTGGGCATCCCCGCGAACACGGTGCATCAGCGGCTCTTCGCGCTGCGGCGCCGCGTGGGGCTGGGACTGCGCTGGCTCTTTCCGGAACTCTTCGATGACACGTCGTGAGGGAGAGAGGGCGAGTCGGTGGCGGGCCCGCGGACTCGTTCCGGTGGGGTAGCCTAAGGACGTGGCAGCGAGTTCGTCAGGAGTGGTGATGGAACCGAGTCGCATGCATCTCACGCTCACGCAGCTCATCGAGCTTCTCGATGGGCGTGGGGGAGAGCTTGCGGTGCGTCACGTCGAGCAATGCTCGCGCTGCGGGATGTTGCTGGACGAGCTGATCGCGCTTCGCGACGCGGCGCGGCGCGAGGCTTGGGATTCATTCGTGGCGGGGGCGACGCCGCTGGGGGGAGAGAAGAGCGCGGCACCGGGGCGTCCGCTGGCGTTCCTGGCGATGCGGGACCGCGCGAAGATGCCGGCCGACGCGGCGAGCGACGAGATCGTCGAGTCGCCGTGGGGTGTCGATGAGAGCGTCGGCGATGCGACGCGCGACATGGCGCGCCTGTTGGTCGAGGCGCCGGCGGGGCGGTTCCTGCTGGTGTCGAGCGCAGGCGAGCGGGTCTTGGCGGCGATGGCGGAGGGGAATTCGCGCAGGGCGGGGGGCGCGGCGAGCGTGGCGTACTTGGACGTGCCCGCGGGCGTGCCTCGAGCGCGGAGACGTCGCCTGGCGTTGGAATCCCCGTCGGAGAGCGCGCGGCGAGTTCCGCGCGAGTCCCGCCACCCGGACGACGCGTTGCGCGATCAGGGGATCGACGAGCCGCTGATGGAGGCGATGTGTATGTGGGATCTCGGCGACTTCGGTGAGGACACCCGCGAAACGCGCGGTCCGAGATCGACGGAGCCGAGCCGCCCGGTCGTCATCGAGGGCGCGCCGTGGCGCGTCGAGATCGTCGCCGTGCCGGCCAGGCGGCCGGCTCGCGTCGACCTGGTCGTCACGATCGCGGACGAGTCGGGGGAGCCGGTCTCGGGGCAGCGAGTGCGGCTCGACCATGAGACGGCGCCATCGTGGGGACGTTCGAACGCTGCGGGGAGCGCGACGCTGGTGCTTCCGAGGGGCCGGTCGACGCTGCGCATCGAAGGGGAGTTCGAGCTCCCGATCGTGCACCTGCCCTCGCGGTAGGAGTCGAGCGAGGGCGCGGAGCGAGGGCGCGGAGCGAGCAGCGCGCGGAACCCCCGCGAATCCACCTCGGCCGATCTCATCAACGGGGCAGGCCGCGCGAAGCGAGAGTGCTGGCCGCGGCCGGGCTCTCCGGCGCGGATTCTCGCGAAGTTCCGCCTAAGGCATCAGCCGAGCGTCCGTCCTGTCTCTGCGAAGGCGTGCCCGCGGGCGTCGCCGAGGAGGTACGGATGAACGCGCTGATGTCCCGGCTGGAGTCGTTGAAGGTGGGGGAGGCGGTGGCCGCCATCGACGGTGTCGCGTGGTTTCCGCTACTCGCGGCCGCGATCGAGAATCCGTTCTACCTGACGCTGGTGGAGGCGGTCGGGAAAGGCGGCTTCGTCGTGACCGAGGTGTCGGCGGGTGGCGTCGTCAACACTCTCCAGGCCCGCAACGATCTCGACGTGCCGGTGCTGATCCTCGACGGCGAGCAACTGATCGGGGCGAAGCAGAACCGCATCGTCAACCTCTCGATCCTGGTGCCCGCGCGGGCGACGATCTCGCTGCCGGTATCGTGCGTGGAGCGCGGCCGCTGGGCGTGGAAGAGCGAGTCGTTCGACGTCTCGGAGCACCACATGCCGGTCTCGATGCGAGCGGCGAAGAGCTTTCGAGTGAGCGAGAACCTGCGCGAGCAGGGGCGGCCCGATGCGGAGCAGGGCGCGGTTTGGCAGGAGGCGTCGAACTTGCTCTTCTCGCTGGACTGCCTGTCGTCGACCGACGCGGTCGAGGAGGCGTTCGTGTCGCGACGCGAGCAGATCGGACGCGTCGAGAGGGAACTCGTCCCGAGCGCGCTCCAGGTGGGGGCGCTCTTCGCCGTGGGAGGCGTGGTGCGCGGTCTCGACGTCTTCGACGCGCAGTCGACCTTCCATCGCCACGCGCCGAAGATCGTGCGCAGCTACGCGCTCGAGGCGGCGCGCCGGCGCGGCCGATCGCAGGCGGAGCCTCCTGCCGAGAGCGCCGCGACGCGATTCCTCGAGACGCTCGCTGAGGCGCGGCTTCGCTCCTACGACGTCGTCGGCGAGGGCCGCCAGTGGCGCATCGAGCACCCCGAACTCGGCGGCGAAGTCCTCGTCGCCGGCGACACCGTCGTCCACGCCAGCATCTTCCGCGACCTTCGCTGACCCGCTCTCCCCATGGGGACAGTCGACTTAGGGGGACAGGCACCCTAAGTCGCCTGTCCCCCTAAGTCGCCTGTCCCCCTAAGTCGCCTGTCCCCAGGGGGGAGGATCAGGAGAGGGCGTGGTCGAGGTCGGAGAGGAGGTCGTCGAGGGTTTCGATGCCGACGGAGAGGCGGATGAGGTCCTCGGTGATGCCGATCTTGACCTTCTCGTCGGCGGGGATGGCGCCATGGGTCATGGTGAAGGGGTAGCAGGTGAGCGACTCGACGCCGCCGAGGCTCTCGGCGAGGGCGAAGAGGTGGACGCGATCGAAGAAGCGATCGACGGCGGCGCGGCCGCCCCTGATGCGGAACGAGATCATGCCGGGAACGCCGCGCATCTGGCGCAGGGCGATCTCGTGGCCGGGATGATCGGGGAGGCCGGGGAAGAACACGCGCTCCACGCGGGGATGCTCGACGAGCATCGCGGCGATCGCGCGCGCGTTGGCCTCGTGCTGCTTCATCCGCACTTCGAGCGTCTTGACGCCACGCTGCAAAAGGAAGCAGTCGAAAGGTGACGGCACGCCGCCGGCTGCGTTCTGGTAGTAGCCGATGCGCTCGTCGAGGGAGGCGTCCGACGTGAGTACGGCGCCACCGACGACGTCGGAGTGACCGCCCAGGTACTTGGTGGCGCTGTGCACGACGAGGTCGGCGCCGAGCGCGAGCGGATTCTGCAGGTAGGGGCTCGCGAAGGTGTTGTCGAGGACGAGCAGCGTCCCCGGCCGCCGCGCCTGGGCGACCGCGGCGATGTCGATGATGTTCAGCAGCGGGTTCGTCGGCGACTCGAGCCAGATCATCTTCGTCTCGGGTCTCGCCGCGGCGACGATCTCCGCGGCGCTCGAGGTCGCGAGGAAGCGCATCTTCAGCCCGTACTTCGCGAACACCTTGGAGAAAAGCCGATAGGTACCGCCGTAGACGTCGATTGTCGTGATGACCTCGTCGCCGGGCGCGAGCAAGTCGAGCACGGCCGCAGTCGCCGCGGATCCCGACGCGAACGAGCGTCCGAAGCGCGCCCCCTCCAGAGCGGCGAGCGTCTCCTCGAGCGAGCGCCGCGAGGGGTTGCCCGTGCGCGAGTACTCGAAGCCCTCGCGGAAGTTCCCGATACCGTCCTGCTTGAAGGTCGAGGAGTTGACGATCGGCACGACGACGGCCCCGCTGCGAGGGTCGGGCTCCTGGCCCGCATGAATCGCCCGCGTCGCGAAACCGAAGTGCTCGTTGCCTGGCTTCCGTTTTTCCATGCGACCTCCTCGACTCGTTCGGGCGCGGTGCGCGGCCCGCGTCCTGCCCCTCGCACCGCACTGCGCTCATCGCACCGACGTGGGGGTGGCGGCGCATTCTGCCAGACCCGTCCCGCGCGCGGCACTTACCGATTCGTTTTCTCTTGACGGTGCCTGTCACTGCATTGGACGCTCTTCGTCACGGAACCCGCGCGCGATCCACCCGATCATCCCCGCACTTTCAGGTCTGAGAGGAGAGGATGAGAATGCGCGTTTCCGCCCTGGTCGCCGCCGCCGCGGCGATCGTCGTCAGCGTTGCGCCCGCCGCCCACGCGGACGCCGTCGTTCGCCAGATTGCCGACCCCGCCGATCTCATCCCGGGCCAGGTCGCCCAGGGCCAACTCGGCGACTGGTATCTCGCCAACGATCACGTGCGGGTGATCATCGACGACATCCCCAATCCGCACGGCTTCGCCAACACCGGCGGAAACATCCTCGATGCCGCGACGCCGGCTGGCGAGGATCTCTTCGCATCGATGTTCACGCTCTTCGCGAGCACCTTCGGCCGTCAGGCCGACTACGACACCGCAACGATCGTCAACGCGGGCGGCGGCGCGAACCCCGCCGTGCTACGCGTCTCGGGCGTCGACTCGACGGATCCCTCGATCGTCGTCGTCACCGAGTACTCGCTCGGCCCGAACGACCGGTTCCTCACCGTGACGACGACGCTCACCAACAACGGCGCCCAGAGCATCTCGCAGCTCGCGGTCGGCGACGCGCTGCAGTGGGGACTGACGACGCACTTCGCGCCCGGGCACGACAACGACAACCGCAACATCCCCGGTGACGGCTACGACATCGGCGGCCTCACCTTCGACGTGCCGTGGGTCGCGGGCAATGGCCTCGGTTCGTCGTACGGCTACACGATCGCCGCGGGCGACTTCGAGCTCTCCAACGGCTCGACGTGGTCCGATCCCAACGTCACCTATCTCGACCTGCCCGCGGGCGGCGGCAGCGCCGCGTACGAGCGCTTCTTCATCATCGGCGACGGCTCGCTCTCGTCGGTGTCCGACGTCGCGCTCGCGCTGCGCGGGGTCGCGACGGGCACGCTCTCGGGCACGATCACCGAGATCGGCACGGGCCTTCCCGTGGCGAGCGCCGACATCATCATCACGACGGGCCAGTGCCTGGGTACGAATGACGCGGTCTCGAACACGATCGGCCTCTCGGCGACAGATGGCTCGTACACCGCCGATCTCGAGCCCGGCTCGTACAAGGTCCTCGTCAAAGGCACCGGTCGCAACGACTCGGCGTGCCTCGACGCGACGGTCACCTCGGGCGGATCGACGACGCTCGACGTCGCGCTCTCGCAGCAGGGCACGCTCTCGTGGAGCGTCAGCGACGGCACGAATCCGCTGCCGGCGAAGATCTCTGTTCTCTTCGGCGGGTCCAACCCCGATCGCGAAGGACCGGAACTCGGCGACACGCACACGCTGATCGGCGGCTACGCGATCCTCTCGCCCTCGGGCTCCGGCTCGACGGCGGTGCCCCCCGGCGACTACGACATCTGGGTCTCGCGCGGCGTCGAATACGAAATCCACCGCGAGTCGGTGACCGTCCCCGCGGGCGGCACGGCGACGGTGAACGCGACGCTCCAGCGCGTCGTGAACTCGACCGGCTACCTCTCAGCCGACCTGCACGTGCACGCGCTCAACTCGGCGGACTCGGGCATCCCCTACGAGGATCGCGCGCGCCAGGCCGCGGCCGAGGGGCTCGAAGTCATCGGCGCGACGGATCACGACTTCAACACCGACATGTCGGGTGCGATCACCGCGACCGGTCTCGGCGCCTGGGTTTCGTCGATCGCCGGCAACGAGATCACGACGAACGAGTGGGGGCACTTCAACGGCTTCCCGCTGACCGTCGATCCGGGCGCGCCGCGCGGCGGGGCCATCGTTCACGAGGGCAAGCCCCCCGCCGAGATCTTCGGCGAGATCCGCGCCGACGTGAAAAATCCGGTCGTCCAGATCAACCATCCGCGCGCCGGCGGCCTCGGTTACTTCGACCTGCTCGCGCTCAACCCGATCACCGGCGAATCCGCCGAAGCGGACTACTCCCCCGACTTCGACGCGCTCGAGGTCTTCAACGGCAAGCGTCTCGCACAGGTGGCGACGTCGCGCAACGACTGGTACCGCCTGCTCAACCGCGGCCAGCGCGTCAACGGCGTGGGCAACACCGACACGCACCAGATCTTCTCGCAGGAGATCGGCTATCCGCGCAACTTCGTGCAACTCGGTACGGACGACCCCGCGGCGCTCGACGAACAGGGCTTTGCGGATGCCGTCCGCGACGGGCGCTCGTTCTTCACGAACGGGCCCTTCGTCGAGCTCTTCGTCGAGGGCCAGCCGATGGGCTCGCTCGTCACGGACACCGACGAGAGCGCGAGCGTGCGCGTCGTGATCCAGGCACCGGCGTGGGTCACGATCGACGCGCTCGACATCGTCGTCAACGGCCGCATCGCGCGCAGCGAGGTCGTTCCCGCGACGGGCACCGTGCTGCGCCTCGATCAGACCTTCAGCGTGCCCCTGGTGCGCGATTCGTGGATCGCGGTCGAGGTGCGCGGGGGATCCTGCGCGACGAACTCGTCGAATCAGTGCATCGTCACCGATTGCCCGGGTCGTCTCGATCCGATCGTGCCGCCGCTCTACGGCACGGATCCCGTCTGCCCCTACGCGCACACCAACCCGGTCTGGGTCGACGTCGACGGCGACGGCACGTTCACCGCACCCGGCAACCGAGGACTCTTCGTCGAGCCGATCGCGGACGTGCGCGGCGTCGACGGTGCGGGCAACAACCAGCGCCTGGGCGAGATCGTCACCGTGCGCGGCATCGCGACGGCTCCTTCGTATGTGTTCTCGCACCGCTCGAACACGGTCTACTTCCAGGACGAGAGCTTCGACACGACGACCAAGCGCTCGGGCGGCATCACGACCTTCCAGAGCGGCCTCATCGACCCCGTGATCGAGATCGGCGACCTGATCGAGGTCACCGGAACGATCGAGCAGTTCTACGGTCTCACCGAGCTCACGTCGGTCGCGATCGACGTACTCGCCCGCGAGCGCCCCGTACCGACCCCGCGCCTGACGACGATCGCGGAGCTGCGCAACGCGCAGAACGACGAACAATACGAAGGCATGATCGTGCGCGTCAACGACGTGTCGATCGTCTCGGGTACTTGGCCGCCCGCCGGTCAAGACGCGAGCATCACGGTTACCGACCCCTCGACGTCGCAGACGATCACGCTGCGCGTCGACCAGGACACCAACATCGACGGCACGACGCAGCCGACGTCACCTTTCGACCTCGTGGCCGTGATCGGGCAGTTCAAGTTCTCGTCGCCGTATCTCGGGTTCTACCAACTGCTGCCGCGCCAGCGCATCGACATCATCGAGTCGACCGATCCGCTGCGGATCCTCCATGGGCCGGCATCGTTCCCGGTGACTTCGTGCTCGGCGACGATCGGCTGGTACACGACGAAGGCCGGCGACAGCGTCGTCGAGTACGGTACTTCGCCGGCCTACGGACAGACGGCGTCGGACGCCGCGGCGGTTCTCGCGCATCAGATCGAGCTCGCGAACCTCCTGCCCAGCACGACCTACCACTACCGCGTCGTCACGGACGGTGTGGCGTCCGCCGATCGCACGTTCACGACCGGCGCGTCGGCGTCGCCTTCGATCATCGAGGGCCCGGTCGCGGCGCGCATCGACTCGCGGACGGTGCAGGTGCGCTGGGTGACGGACCTTCCGGCCACGTCGGCCGTCGACTACGGCGTGACCTCCGCCTACGGCCTCACCGCCTCGACGCCCGGTACGACGACGAACCACAGCGTCACGCTCACGGATCTCGAGCCGGGTCGCGAGTATCACTTCCGCGCGACGAGCACGACGAGCGCTTGCGGGGGCGGCAGCGTGTCATCGGCCGACGCGACCTTCGCCGCGCCGCTCTGCGAGAACTTCTGCGCCGACGAGCCGGGCAACGTGCCCGAGGTCTCGGGCCGCTTCGCCGACGTGCCCTTCACGATCGCGAAGCAGGGCACGGAAGCCGTCCTGCGCTTCGAGTACCTCGGTCCTGAAACTGCCTACGAGGTCTACGCCTCGAGCGATGCGGGCGCGACGCAGGACGGCGCGTACGACGCGAAGCTCTGCGATCTCGCGGTGAACGCACTCGGAGCCTTCGCCACGGACGACGCGACCTTCGTCACCTTCACTCTGCCGCTCGCGGATCTGCCCGCGGGCCTGCTGCAGGTCGTGGCCGTACGCGGCGCAATCGAAGGCCCCTACGGCTTCGATGCGCAGGGCGTCGAGCGGGCAGGGGACACCGACAAGACAACTCCCGACGACCGCGGCTGCGGCGGCGGCGCCGTCTGCGCGACGGAGCTCTTCATTTCGGAGTACGTCGAAGGTTCGTCGAACAGCAAAGCCGTCGAGATCGCCAACTTCACCGGTGCGCCGATCGACCTGAGTGCCGGCGCCTACCAACTGCAGTTCTACTTCAACGGCTCGGTGAGCCCGGGCACGACGATCGACCTCGTCGGCGTCGTCGCCAACGGTGACGTGTGGGTGGTCGCCGACAATGACGCGGCCGCGGCGATCCTCGCCGTGGCGGATCAGCAGAGCACGGGATCGTTCTTCAACGGCGACGACGCGGTCGTCCTTCGCAAGGCGGGCGCCGTGATCGATGTCATCGGCCAGATTGGTTTCGATCCAGGATCGGAGTGGGGATCGGGTCTCGTCAGCACCGCGGACAACACGCTGCGCCGCAAGGCGACTGTCGTGGCCGGCGACACGAACGCGAGTGATGCCTTCGATCCGGCGCTCGAATGGGACGGCTTCGCGCAGAACACCTTCGATGGGCTCGGCGCGCACGAGGTGACCTGCCCGTGACGCGCGCGAGAACCACGGCGGTTCTCTTCGCTCTGGCTCTGGTGTGGGCGGCCCTGCCCGGGCACGCCCACACCATCCACTTCCCCAAGCGCGCGGTCGTCGATGTCTTTCCCGGGCACGTCCGCGTCGGCATCACGCAGATCTACGACGGCGATGGCGCGGGCCGCGAGATCAAAGAGCGTTTCGACCGCGACGGGAGCGGCGCGATCGAAGAGAGCGAGTTCGCCGCGCTCCAGGCGTTTCTCGTGGGGCGCGCGCGGCGGTCGCTGTCGGTCTCGATCGACGGCGTGAGTGTGCCGCTCGAGATCCGTGAGCAGGTCGTCAGCGGACACGAGCGGGATTCACGCGGCGATGGCTTGCACCTGTGGCTCGTCGTCGAGGGGCGGTGGCCGCGTCAGTTGTCGGGTGCGCGACTGACGATCGCCGATTCGATTCCGGACGGCCGGCGCGAAGTCGCGCTCGAGATCGTCGGTCACGGCGTCGAGCTGGCGGAAGCGAGCGAAGGACGAGTCGAACTCGTCGAACGCGACGAGCAGGGCGCCGTCGCGGTGCGAGGCGTCGCGGTGGGACCGGGGCAGCCGTGGAGCGCGACCGTGCGGGCTCGTTGACCTTAGCTTTTGCGGGGCGACTTCCGCTGACCGCTCTTGCGAGCGCTGGGTGCCTTCGGAGCGCGCTTCTTCGCGGATGCTGTCGACGCCTGGGATGTGGCGCAGTCGATCAAGAATCGATTGATCGCCACGCCACCGGGTTCGCTCCCCGTCGAAAGGAATCCCTTCTCGGCGAGAATTCGCGTGACCTTCTGCTGGTGCGCGACGAACCTCGCCTCGAGCCGCGCATCTTCGACAGGGTCTGGTGAGAGGAAGCGGAAGCCTAGGTAGCAGTCGAGGTCCATGAAGCGCCCGTCGGCGTAAAGACGAACGTGATTATCCTCGGTCATCCGGTGCGAGGAGTAGTAATCCAGATACTCTCCGGTTTCATCTTCGCCAAAGAGATACCAAATCGACCATCCGTGTCGATTGATCTGTCCGCGATCACGATTCCGCACGGCTTCCGCGGGAAGCTCGATGCTCCAGTTGAGGAAGTCCCTTCGGAACGTTTCCTCGATGAGCGGCAGCGGAGGCCTCGCGGCTGGAGTCGACTGCGCATTCGAGTCGTCCGAAGGGCGTTGCGGTATCTCGCCGAGCGTCTGCTGAACCACTGGCGCGTCGCGCTTGGGTCGCTTCGCGCGCGGCTCTGGCTTGTTGGCCTCCGGCGGGACTCCCTTGCCGCTCGACTTCGTCGCGCGAGTCTTCGCGGTGTTCGTCGATGGGGGAGAGGGCGTTTTCTTCATGGTCGTGCTGATCGAGCTTTCTGCCCCGCAAAGATGCAGGGCGCGGGCGCCGCCTCGCGGCGGCTCCAGTGAGGTTGTTCTCGAGGGCCAGCGCGCGCGATCGTAGCAGCGTTGCCGGCTGCTGCGGAGCGGTCTTCGCGAGATAGAATCGCTTTCGCGACCGCCGCGGAGGATTCGTGATGGATCGCCCTTCCCGGGCCGGACGGCATTGCACGCTGGCCGAGTATCACTCCCTCGTCCGGGACGGCGTCCTCGAAGAGGACGAGCGCGTCCAGCTTCTGCGAGGCACGCTCGTGGCGATGAACCCTCAGGGAGTCGCCCACGCGCACGCCATACGCGAACTCACGGAGCGTCTCGTATTGGCTGTGACCGGGCGCGCCAAGGTGCTCGTGCAGCTTCCGCTCACCCTGGGACATGACAGCGAGCCCGAACCGGATCTGGCGATCGTCACGCTCGCGGATGCGGCGCGCGTCGATGGTCATCCGAGCGCGGCGCTACTCGTCGTGGAAGTGGCCGGGGACTCGCTCGCGCAGGACCGCAGCGTCAAGAGCGAGATCTACGCGCGGGCGAGCATCCCGGAATACTGGATCGTCGACCTGGCCGGACGCGCCGTCGAGGTGTATCGCGATCCTGACGCGAGCGCCGGGGTCTACCGGGGAGTCTCGCGCTTCGGCGGGGAGGCGTCGCTCGCACCGCTGGCATTTCCGGACTCCTCGTTGCCGGTCGCGCCGCTCTTTCGCTGATCGCGCGTCATCACGACGTCGAAACCACGACCCGCGCCCTCCCGTGAGCCTTCGACGCGCGCCGTCAGGCGGTCGGGTGCGGCGAGCATGTAGCGGATGCGCTGGGGGAAGTCGTGCGCGGGGTTCTCGAAAGTGACCGACGTCGCGGTGATCTCCGTCGCGACGAACGCCGTCTCGGCTTGACCTGACGGCGCCGCGACGTAGACCAACGAGCCGCCGGCATTGACGCGGATCTGCAGGAACTCGTGCTGCACGGTCCTGCCCCCGCGAACCGTGCGGCTCGTGCCGAGCATCGTTCCGCCGGCAGGCGGCATCCAGCACTCCATCGAGCCGGGTTCGCTCGACTCGACGGTCCAGCAGCCGCTCATCCAGGCGAGTTGTTCGACGCCGTCAGCGCCGGTGACGGGAAGCGTTAGAGCGACGGCGACGGCGCAAGCGACGAGCGCGACGGGAGCGCGTCTCGCGCTCACGCACCCGGGACCGAAGCCTCGCGTGCTCATGCTCCGCCCGGAGAGGCATCGGCGACCGCGGGGTGCAGCCGGTGCGGGAGCGATCAAAGACCGCAGAGTGAGCGCCAAGATACCGAGAAGAAACGAAGGAATGAGAACCAAGAACCGCCGGAACGCCTGGTGTCTCATTGCTACTCCCCCGCGGCAACGGAACGACCGTTGCTCGAAGATGGTCGGAGTCTAGTGCGACGCGACGCGGTGCGTCCAATGATCGGCATTACGGCCAGCCGCTCTTGTGCCACTGCAGAAAAAGAACGGGCGGCTCGCGCCGCCCGTCTTCACGATCCCATGCGAGAAAAGATCACTTGTACGAGTGCAGCATCTTGATGTAGTTCGCGCGCTCGAAGGCCGCGGGGTCGGGGCAGGATTTCTGACTCATCGAGCCGATCATCTGCTGCACCGACGTGTACTCGTTTTCTTCCATCCACGCGACGATCTCTTCTTCGACGCGCTTGAGGTGGCCCACGCCGTACTTGAGCAGCGCCGAGCAGAGGTGCACGACGTTGGCGCCGGCCATGAGCAGCTTGATGGCGTCGCGGCCGTGGTGGGCGCCGCCCGTGGCGGCGAGATCGCAGCGCACGTTGCCGTAGAGGATCGCCAGCCAGCGCAGCGCGAGGCGCGATTCATAGGGACTGGAGAGCTTGAGATTGGGGAAGACCTCGAGGTTCTCGGGGTCGATGTCGGGCTGATAGAAGCGATTGAAGAGCGCGAGGCCCTTCGCGCCCGCCTTTTCGAACGCGCGCGCGGTGTGCGCGACGGACGTGAAGTACGGGTGCATCTTGACCGCGATCGGGATCTTCACCGAGGAGACGACCTCGCGCACGATGTCCACGTAGGTACTTTCGACTTCGCTGACCGGTTCATCGGGGTCGGTCGGCAGGAAGTACACGTTGAGCTCGATGCCGTCCGCACCGGCTTTCTCGAACTCCTTCGCGTAGCGCATCCACGAGCCCGCCTTGGAGGCGTTGAGGCTCGCAATGACGGGGATCCCGACGGCGAGCTTCGCGAGCCTGATGTGCTCGAGGTAGGCCTCGGGGCCCTTCTTGAACTCGTCGGGCTCGGGGAAGTACGAAAGCGCCTCGGCGAAGCTCTCGGCGCCGTACTCCATGTAGTGGTGGATTTCCAGCTCTTCGAAGCGAATCTGCTCCTCGAAGAGCGAGTACATCACGATCGCCGAGGCGCCCGCGTCCTCGAGCTGCTTGATCATGTCGGTCGTTTCGGAGAGCGGCGACGCGGAAGGAACGAGCGGCGTCCGCAGCGAAAGTCCCATGTAGGTGGTCGAGAGATCCATGCCTGCCTCCTCGCTTCCGTTGGCTTAAGCCTGCGTCGCCGCCAGGTGCTGATAACGCGCCCAGCGCTCGTGGACCGCCTTCTGGGCCATATCGAGCAGCATCTTCGCACGCTCCGGATCGGCCTTCAGCAGCATCTTGTAGCGTGCCTCGCTGTACATGTAGTCCTTGATCGGCAGCTTCGGTTCGCGGCTGTCGAGCTGCAGCGGGTTCTTGCCCTCGGCGCGGCGGGCGGGATCCCAGCGATAGAGCATCCAGTGGCCCGATTCGACCGCCATGCGCTGGTTGTCGGTGCCGGTGCGCATGTTGATCCCGTGCGCGATGCAGTGCGAGTACGCGATGATGATCGACGGGCCCGGATGCGCTTCGGCCTCGACGAAGGCCTTGACGCACTGCACGTCGTTGGCGCCCATCGCGACCTGCGCGACATAGACGCCCTCGTAATCCTTGACCATCATGCCGAGGTCTTTCTTGCCGAGCGGCTTGCCGGCCGCCGCGAACTTCGCGACGGCGCCGAGCGGGCTCGACTTGGACATCTGGCCGCCGGTGTTCGAGTAGACCTCGGTGTCGAGCACGAGGATGTTGACGTCGCGGCCCGAGGCGAGCACGTGGTCGAGGCCGCCGTAGCCGATGTCGTAGGCCCAGCCGTCGCCGCCGATGATCCACACGCTGTGCTTGACGAGGTAGTGCGCGAGATCGCGCAGGGAGCGCGCTTCGCGCGTGGTCTTGCCCGCGAGGCGCTTTTCGAGTTCGGTGACGCGCGCGCGCTGAGCGGCGATGCCCGTCTCGCCCTGCTGGTCGGCGTTCAGGATCGCGTCGGCGAGTTCGCCGCCCACGTCGTCGCGCAGTTTGACAAGCAGTTCGCGGGCCTGCTCGGCCTGTTTGTCGATCGTCAGCCGGTAGCCGAGACCGAATTCGGCGTTGTCCTCGAAGAGCGAGTTGGACCACGCCGGGCCGCGGCCGTCGCTGTTCTTCGACCACGGAGTCGTCGGCAGGTTGCCGCCGTAGATCGACGAGCAGCCCGTCGCGTTGGCGATGACGGCGCGGTCGCCGAAGAGCTGGCTGACGAGCTTGACGTAGGGCGTCTCGCCGCAGCCGGCGCAGGCGCCCGAGTACTCGAAGAGCGGCTGGAGGAACTGCGACTCCTTGACCGTGTTGACCTTCAGCTTGGTGCGGTCGTATTCGGGCAGCGCGAGGAAGAAGTCGTAGTTGGCGCGCTCGGTCTCGCGGAGCGGATGCTGCGGCTCCATGTTGATCGCGCGCAGGCGGGGCTCTTGTTTGTTCTTGGCCGGGCAGAAGTGAACGCAGAGGCCGCAGCCGGTGCAGTCCTCGGGTGCGGTCTGGAGCGTGTAGCGCAGGCCTTCGAACTCTTTGCCGCGCGCCTCGGTGGACTTGAACGTCGCCGGTGCGCCCGTGAGCAGCGCGGGATCGTAGACCTTCTGGCGGATCGCCGCGTGCGGACAGATGAGCGAGCACTTGCCGCACTGGATGCACGTGTTGGGATCCCAGACCGGGATTTCGAGCGCGATGTTGCGCTTCTCGTACTGCGTCGTGCCCGTGATGAACGTGCCGTCGGCGGGGAACGCCGAGACGGGCAGATCGTCGCCTTCGGCGCGAATGATCTTCGCCGTCACCTCGCGGACGAACTCGGGAGCGTGATCGGGGACGACCTTCGGCATCTCGATCGTGCTCGTGAGCGAAGCCGGGACTTTCACCTCGTGCAGACTCGCGAGCGAGGCGTCGACCGCGGCGAAATTCTGCTGGACGATCGCGTCGCCCTTCTTGCCGTAGGTCTTGACGATCGCGTTCTTGATCTGCGCGATCGCCTCCTCGCGAGGCAGTACGCCCGAGATCGCGAAGAAGCAGACCTGCATGACGGTGTTGATGCGCCGGCCCATGTCGGCCTTCTCGGCGACGCTGATCGCGTCGACGACGAAGAAGCGAAGCTTCTTTTCGAGGATGCGCCCCTGGTGCAGGCGCGGCAGCGAATCCCAGACCTCGTCCGCCGGGATCGGCGTGTTGAGCAGGAAGACGCCGCCCGGCTTGGCCTTGGCGAGCATGTCGTAGCGCTCGAGGAAGATGTCCTGGTGACAGGCGACGAAGTCCGCCGCGTCGAGCAGGTAGGTCGACCGGATGGGCTTTGGCCCGAAGCGCAAGTGCGAGACCGTCATCGCGCCGGCCTTCTTCGAGTCGTAGACGAAGTAGCCCTGCGCGAAGAAGTCGGTCTCTTCGCCGATGATCTTGATCGAGTTCTTGTTGGCGCCGACGGTGCCGTCGGAGCCCAGCCCGTAGAAGAGCGCCTGCACGACGCCCTCGGCGGGCACCTGGAAGTGCGGGTCGACTTCGAGGCTCGTCTGCGAGACGTCATCGACGATGCCGACCGTGAAGTGGTTCTTCGGCTTGCTCTTGGTCAGCTCGTCGAAAACCGCCTTGACCATCGGCGGCGTGAACTCCTTCGACGAGAGCCCGTAGCGGCCGCCGATGATGCGCGGGATGGCGGCGAAGGGCAGCGTGCCCTCGGCGTTGGCTTCGAGCAGGCTCGCGACGATGTCCTGGTAGAGCGGCTCGCCGGAGGACCCTGGCTCCTTGGTGCGATCGAGAATGGCGAGCGAGCGGACCGTCTTCGGCAGCGCCGCGAGGAAGTCGGCGCCCGACCACGGGCGGTAGAGCCGCACTTTGAGCAGGCCGACCTTCTCGCCCTTCGAGACGAGGTAGTCGACGGTCTCGTGCGCGCACTCGGCGCCCGATCCCATCATCACGATGACGCGCTCGGCGTCGGGGGCGCCCTCGTAATCGAAGAGGTGGTACGAGCGCCCCGTGAGCGCGGCGAAGCGGTCCATCGCGGCTTGCACGATCTTCGGGGTGCGCTGGTAGTAGGGGTTGATCGTCTCGCGCGCCTGGAAGAACACGTCGGGATTCTGCGCGGTGCCGCGCAGGACAGGGCGATTGGGATCGAGCGAGCGCGCGCGATGCGCGGCGACGAGGTCGTCCGTGACCATCTCGAGCACTTGCTCGTCTTCGACGAGTTCGATCTTCTGCACTTCGTGCGACGAGCGGAAGCCATCGAAGAAGTGCATGAAGGGCAGCCGCGCTTCGAGCGACGCGGCCGTCGAGATGAGCGCGAAGTCGTGGATCTCTTGCAGAGAACCCGAGCAGATCATCCCCCAGCCGGTCGAGCGCGCGGACATCACGTCGCTGTGGTCGCCGAAGATCGAGAGCGCGTGCGTGGCCACCGTGCGCGCCGAGATGTGGAAGACCGTGGGCGTGAGTTCGCCCGCGATCTTGTACATGTTGGGGATCATCAGCAGCAGGCCCTGCGACGCCGTGAAGGTCGTCGTGAGCGCGCCCTTCTGCAGCGCGCCGTGCACCGCGCCCGCGGCGCCGCCTTCGCTCTGCATCTCGATGACGGAGGGGATGGTGCCCCAGACATTCTTGCGGCCCACGGCCGCCCATTCGTCGGAGAGCTCGCCCATCGACGAGGAGGGGGTGATCGGATAGATCGCGATCACCTCGTTGACGCGGAAAGCTGACAAGGCCGCGGCTTCGTTGCCGTCGATCGTGACCATGCGGCGTGGCATGCGTGAACCTCCAGGCACCTCGGGGAAACGCCTTGTGGCTGGGAGATACCAAACGTGACAAACCGCATAGTAAGCCCGGACAGGAGCGCGCGTCAACTCAAAGGCTATTCGGTGGGAAGGGCGTTTCTCGGGAGTTAATTCGGTGAGAGGGCGGGTTTTCCCGCGCTGTTTCGGTGAGGTGGCGATCCGGGCGGGGGGTCTCGTCGAGGCCTGGAGGAGGCTGGAGTGGCGCACGGCCGGGCGGGGAGGGCAGGGAGGGGAAGCGAGTCTCCGAAGAAGGAACTGGTGGCCGCGCGATTCGCTGCCGTAGATCCCGCCGCGAGAGGCGGTTGTTCGGGGGCGCGTGGATGAGGCGGATTCTCGAGAGCCACACGACGAAAAACGCGGGCGGTTGGGCCGCCCGCGTTTCGTTTGCCGGAGCGCCGCCGGGCGAGAAGCCCGGCGTCTCGTGATCGGATCACTCTTCCTTGGCGTTGCGCGCCCACAGCACGACGGTCGTGCAGAAGATGACGAGCCCGACGATCGCGGCGAACTCGCCGGGGAGTCCGTGGAAGGACTCGTCCGAACGCAGGTAGAGGATGCTCTTGCTCATGTCGAGCGCGGGGAAGAGCACCACGCCGAGGGCCGCATCGAAGACGCCCATGAGCGCGCCACCGGCGATCAAACCCGAGGCGATGAGGATGCCCTTGTCGCCGCGGGCCTTGGCGAGCGCGGTGCTCGTGCCCTTTCCTTGGCGCGAAACCAGCCACGAGAGGATGCCGCCGAGCAGCACCGGCGTGTTGAGTTCCATCGGCAGGTACATGCCGAGCGCGAAGGCGAGGCCGGGCACGCCGACGATGCGCAGGACGATCGAGAAGAGCACGCCGAGCGCGAAGAGGTACCACTGCAGCGGCTGCTCGACCGAGCCGAAGATGCCGACGAGGATTTCCTTCATCGCCGACGCCTGCG
>CAZPJJ010000002.1:0-49473 GCA_964586535.1 uncultured Acidobacteriota bacterium
CGCGAACCCGATCAGGTAACAACCGCCGTCGCGGGCCGGGCCGAGGACGAGCGTGCCACCGGCATCCAACGCATCGAACGCCGCCAGAAGATCGGCGGTGGCGAGTCCCGGCGTGTCGGTGCCCACGACGACGACGTGGTCGTACCCCAGCGCCCTCACGTCGTGGACCGCGGCGGCGAGCCGCTCGCCAAAAGTGCGACCGCGCTGTCGCAGGCGGCGAGTACTGGATGGGAGAGCCACCGGTCCGACCTGGCCGACGACGATCAGTTCCGTGCGCGGGCAGCCCAGTCCAGCGCGGAGCGTCTGCGCCTGCATGTGGACGAAGAGCCGGGTCAACTGCCCCATGCCGCGCAACTTCGCTTCGAGCGCTGGCGGGCGCGCGAAGACGACGACGGCGCGGCGGGCATCTCGCTCGAACCTGACCACCTCGGCCTCCAAAGGCGGTCAGCCTAACATACCGGGCAACCTCATTGACTGATTCCCCCCGGACATCCCCGAAATTCGGGGACAGTCGACTTAGGGGGACAGTCGACTTAGGGGGACAGTCGACTTGGAGGGACAGGCACCCTAGGTCGAATGTCCCCCTATCTCGACCGTTCTCGGGTCACGGGTGGGTGTAGGTGGACTGCAGGCCGAGCGGGATGCCGAGGGCCCAGTAGCCGAGGAGGAAGAGCGTCCAGCCGACGATGAAGCAGACGGAGTAAGGGAGCATGAGCGCGACGACCGTACCGATTCCCGTGTTCTTCACGTAACGCTTGCAGAAGACGACGACGAGCGGGAAGTAGGGCATCAGCGGCGTGATGATGTTCGTTGTCGAGTCGCCGACGCGGTATGCGGCCTGCGTGAGTTCGGGGGAGATTCCCAACTGCATGAGCATCGGAACGAAGATCGGACTGAGCAGCGCCCACTTCGCCGACGCGGAACCGACGAGCAAGTTCACGGTGGCGGTGAGCAGGATGATGCCAGTGATCTTCACGCCAGATGGCAGGCCGAGTTCCGCGAGCGCGTTGGCCCCCTTCACCGCGAGCAGCACGCCGACGTTCGACTTGGAAAAGGCCGCGATGAAAAGTGCCGCGAAGAACGCCATCACCAGGTAGTAGCCCATCGTCCCCATCGCCGTACTCATGCCGGCGATCACGTCGCGATGCGTCTTGAAACTGCCGGCGGCATAGCCGTACACGACGCCCGGGACCAAGAAGAAGATCATGATCAGCGGGACGAGCGCCTGCATGAGGGGGGCCGTGAAGGCCGTGAGTTGGCCGTCCGGTGCGCGCAGCGCGGAATCGCCGGGAAGAGCCCATAGGAAGAAAGCCAGCGCGGTCAACAATCCGGCAGCGAAGGCGAGCCAAAGCGCACGCTTCTCGCGTGGCGAGATCTCCTCGATGTGCGGCATGTCCGCTGGATCGCCATCGACGGGTGTTCCCCGCAAACGCGGCTCGATGACGCGATCGGTGAGGTACCAACCCATCAGCGTGATCGGAATGGACGAGAGTCCGGTGAAGAGCAGGTTCGAGAGTGGATTCACGAGCCGCGCGGGGTCGACGATCTGCGCCGCCTGCTGCGTGAAGCCCTGCAGGAGCGGGTCGATGCCCGAGGGCAGGAAGTTCGCCGCGAAACCGCCCGAAACTCCCGCGAACGCCGCCGCGATTCCGGCGAGCGGATGCCTTCCCGCAGCGTAGTAGATGGCGCCCGCCAGCGGAATCACGAGCACGTACCCGGCATCCGCGGCAGTGTGCGAGACGATGGCGATCATGATCACCATCGGCGTGAGGAGGCGTCGGGGCGTCCACGCAATCAACTGCTTGAGCCCCGCATTGACGAGTCCCGCCTTCTCGGCGACACCGACCCCGAGCAGCGCGACGAGCACTACTCCCAGCGGGTGGAAGCTCGTGAACGTGCGCACCATCTCGGCCAGGAATTGCGCCAGCGACTCGCCCGAGAGCTGGTCGATCACGCGGATCGGTTCCCCTGTGGAAGGATGCCGCTCGCTGAAGGCGACGGGCGCCAAGAGAGCCGACGCGATCCAGGTCAGGCCAAGCATGACGACGAAGAGCACGGCCGGATCGGGGAGCTTGTTGCCAACGCGCTCGATCGCGTCGAGGGCACGCGTGAGGACCGCCGACCCCTTCTTCTTCTCCGCGATCTCTCTCGAATCTGACATAGAGCTTACCTTTGTTAGGCCTGAGTAATTCGGGGAATCCTAACCTCTGGCCGTCCGGCCGCCACATCCTCCGGTCGCCGAGACACAAAAAAAGAGCGGCGGGACCGCGTCCCGCCGCCCGTTTCGGTGATCCCGGACGTTCAGCCCGTGATCTTCTGCTTCATCTCGTCGATTTCGCGGACGAGCGCGTCGTACTTCTCTTTGAGCGCCTTGCCCTCGTCCGAGAGCATCTCCTGAGCGGACATGCCTTCGACCTTCTGCTTCAACTCCGCCAGCTGGGACTCCTTCTCGGCGAGAAGGGCCTTCGCGTCCTCGATCGTCTCGGCAACGGCGTCACCGGCCTGCTCGACCGCATCGCCCACGGTCTCCCCGGCCGCCTCGGCCGCTTCGCCGACGGCCTCTCCCGCCTCTTCGGCCATCTCGCCGGCCTTCTCGCTCGCGTTCTCGATGGCCTCGCCGACCGTCTCGCCCGCTTTATCGGCGCCCCCGCAACCGGCGAGGGCAACGATCGCGAGCATCGCCATGAAGATCAGGGACAATCTGGTTTTTCTCGACATCAGGTTTCTCCTCTCGTCTCCAAGTTGGATCGGGACCGGGCGTCCCAAGCTAGCTAGGAAAGCACAGTTCGCCCTCTGACGCAGCCGTTCGCCGATATCTCTTTTCTTCGCCCGGGGGACGGGGGCCTGCACGCCATCGGGTGTTCCCCGGTGATCTGGTCAACCAGGCGCCGGGATCGTCGTCTTGTCGCCAGGGGCCCCTGAGGGCGCGAGGTGACCATGGCCGGTGACAGTCCGCTCTTCGAAGCACTCGCGCGGCCGGCCATCCGGTCCCGGACACTCGCCGGCGGCACCGCTTTTCTCGCCCTCGCGGCGTGTCTCCTCTCGCCCGCCCAAGCGTCCGCGGACGACGTTGTCTGCGGCGGCCCGGCCGACCCCGAGGCACTCGTCGAGACGCTCGTATTCCCGGCCGACACCGATCCCGCGATCGACGATTGGCTCCAGCCCCATGTCGCCATGCTCGACACCAGCGTCGAAAGGCGCGATCTCCTTTTCGTCTTCATGCCCGGGTCGTTCGGCAAGCCAGAGAACACCCGGCTCGTGATCGAGAACGCTGCCCGTCAGGGCTACTTCGCGCTCGGTCTGCGCTACCCAAACTCATGGACCGTGAATACCCTCTGCGGCGCGACCGGCAGCCTCGCTTGCTTCGAGGACGTGCGCCTCGAGATCATCGACGGCGTCGATCGCACTCCCCTGATCTCGATCTCGCGGGCCAACTCCATCGAGAACCGGCTCGCCAAAGCCCTCGCTTGGCTCGCGGAGGCGCAGCCCGAGGAAGGCTGGGCGCGCTTCCTCGAGGGTGGAGAGCCCCGTTGGGACCGCATCATCGTCGCTGGCCACTCGCAGGGCGGCGGCCACGCCCCCGTCATCGCCAAGCACCGCGAAGTCGCGCGCGTAAACATGTTCTCCGCGCCCAATGACTTCATCGGAAACCGGCTCGCCGACTGGCTCGACGACGCCCACGTCACGCCGGCCGAGCGCTACTTCGGCTTCTCGCACGCCCGCGAGAGCGGTCACACGAATCACCTCGCGTCGTGGGACGTGCTCGGACTCGGCGCGTTCGGCGCCGCCATCCGCGGCGACGACGCGGCCGATGATTTCCTCGGCTCGCACGAGATCTACACCGAGATCGAGCCCGCCATCGCCGGCAAAGAGCACGGCTCGACCGCCTCGGACAGCGCCGTGCCTCTCGATGAGAGCGGCGAACCGCGTCACGCTCGCTCGTGGACCTACCTGCTCGTCGCCCCTCTCGCCGACGACGACGCCGACGGTCGCGCGAACGGTGTCGACTGCGCTCCCCTCGACGCCGGCGCGTGGTCTCGTCCTTCGGCAGCACGCTCGCTCGCCGTGTCGAAGCACTCGGACACGAATCTCACCTGGTTCGCCCCGATCGAGCCGGGGGCACCCGCAGTGGTCTATGACGTTCTGCGCTCGGAGATGCCCGCGTCGTTCGACGACGCCACCTGCGTGGCCTGGTCGCTCGACGAGACATCCGCCTTCGACGGCGCGACACCCGCCCCAGGCCACGTATTCGTTTATGTCATCCGAGCGCGCAACGTGTTCGGTACCAACGAGGGCGAGGCGAGCGACGGTACGAGACGACGCGGGCCGTCGTGTCTTTGAGCAGCCGGTCCTTGCCACGGTTTGCACATCGCGGCCCACCCGATCCCTGACGACGAGCCCTCAGGGAACCAAGACCTCCGCCTCCAGGATCACCTCGAGAGTCCGCTCTCCGCGCTCGACCGTCAGCCGGAGCGGATTCCGATCGCTCTCCCCGTCCGACCAGCATCCCCGAGCCGCGGGCGACTTGCCGTCGATGGCAGCGATGACATCCCCTTCGACGAGGCCCGCTCGCTGGGCCGGAGTGTCCGGAAAGACGCGCAGCACTTCGAGGACGCCCTTCCGGGGGAGAACCGCGATTCCCGTGCCGCGTCGCGACTCCATGACGATCGCTTCTGGTGCCCCCAGCGCTTCGATGCGCATGCGACGATTGCGGCGGTCGAAGGTCCACACAAAATGGCGCAGCAGATCGTGACCCGCGAGGCGCGTGGACTCCGCGACCACCTCCAACACGGGACGATCGATCTCGCGCGGACCGAAGCGCAGCCTGTCCCGCGCCCGTCCCGCTTCGTCGATCTCGACGCTGCGATAACGCACCGAGGCCCCGACCGGGCGCGGCGGCGACTCCCACGCGGTGATGTCCTCTCGGCGAAGCGTCAATCCCGACGTCGAGCCCGAGTCGATGAGGACCCGCACGGTTCCCTTCGCGGTGACGACCCCCAGGTGCGGGCGATGCTTGGTGCCGAGGTCGCGAAACACCCCGCGGCCGTCCGGCTCCGGGAGCCGGCCCTCGCCGACGCGCACGACGCCCCTCGGGTAGTCCAGCGTGAGCAACACGTCCTCGAAGGTCGACATGCCGAGGATGCCATCCATAGGGCCTCCCAGGGCGAGCGCGAGATGGTCCATCTCGTGAACCCACGCGCGGAGGCTCCGCACGCGAAGCGGCCCAACCCGCGCATCGCGCATCCTGACCGCCTTTCCGGGGGCGACACGCCGCACTCCCAGACGAGCGAGTGCATCCGGGTCGACGCTCGCGTGCTCCGCGCCCGTGTCGAGCACCATGCGAAGGACCCCGCGATTCGCAACCTCGACGGGAACGATCCACAGTCCGTTGCAGCGCTCGCTCGGAATGACATGCGATAACGACGACTCGGCGTTCGCCGCGAAGAGCGGAGCCGCGAAGAGAAGAGCGGCGAATCCGGCGGCGACGAGAGCGGCGCGCCCGAGGCAGCGCAGTCCCGGGAGCGCCAACGTCAGGAGGCTTCGAGCGGAGTCCACGGCGTCGCGCTCCGGGTGGCCCGTCGTACGCCGCGATCGGAAATCGCCGCGGCGGCCGAGCACCCGCCGAGTCTACGGGCTTCTCGTCGCACCCAATGACGAGATTGCCTCGCCGCTCCGAGCGGACGAGAGCGGAGACACGAGCGGTCCGCGAGATCGGCGCCATCCGTCCATCGACCGCGCTCCCGAGTCGCGTCGCGTGTTGCTATGGCGTGACGCGCGCGCTAGCATCCCCGCTTGCTCGTGCCGGGCCCACGCGTCCGGTACGGTCGCGAGAAGGTGAGCGGGCGTAGCTCAGTTGGTAGAGCATCAGCTTCCCAAGCTGAGGGTCGGGGGTTCGAGACCCCTCGCCCGCTCCACAGTCCTCGACCGTCCCCACCCTGTCGATCATGCGTCTCTCACGGACACACCTCGTTGACCGCGTCGGGTGTGCCGCGGTCCCCACATGTCATCACCGTCGTCGCGGGGCACCAGCGTGACCAGTCGTCGTTGGCGGTGGCGTCGAGTGCGGATGGGGAGACGCCCGATGCGCTGCCCGGCTGGTCAGCACCGTAGACGACTTCGTCGATGACGGTGCCGCAGTGCAGAAGCGCGATCGTGTCTCCGGAGTTGTTGAGCGTGACGCTTGCGTAGTCGTAGAGCGCGCCGATACCGCACGCCACGATCTCGGCGGCGTCGATCGCGAGCACGGCGTGAGCACCGGGCGCGACGACGAGAGGTGCGGGACCGTCGATGAGATGCGAGGACGACGCGTCGCGGAGTGTCCAGCCGCGCAGGTCGATGGGGCGCGAACTCGCGTTGTAGACCTCGATCCACTCGCCGCGGGTATCGGTGAGCGCGACGGGGTCGATCATGAGTTCGCTGATGACGATGTCCCCTGCCGCAGCGCAGGAGAGCGATGAGACGAGGTACGCGTGGAGCGGCGCTTCGGGCGGCGTGTCGATCCACGTGCGGTCGTTGGTCTCGCCGAGCCGATTGGATGCGTCGCCGACGACACGCGGATCGGCAGCGCGATGGACGGCGAAGGGAGGCTCGCTGCCCGTCCAAGCGAGGGTGAGATCGGCGGAGCCAGGGCCTTTTGTCAGCGTCAGCACGAGGGGCGCGGGGTCGTCCGTCGGCGAGAGCGAGGAGTCGGAGTCGGCTTGGGCGGAGGGAGAGCACGCGGAGAGAGTCGCGAGCGCGACGAGTGCGAGGATGGACAGTCGCGGAAGCGTAGCGGGACGTGAGGGGGCCGCGGCCATGGTAGGGGTGATCGAGAGGGGTGTCGTGGGCACGGGTATCTCCTTTGCGGGGCGCGCGTGAATCGGGCGCTCGCGTGAGGCTACGAACGGAAGTCGGAGGCGGCGGGTGAGGTGGGCGCGGGGCGTACCGGCCGCGGGATGGGAGCGCGCGGGTCGGCGCCCGCGGCGGGATCTCGCGTTGCGGAGATGAGTCAGCGGTGGCGGCGGTACTCGCGCCACGACGCGCTCTCGCGCAGGTCGCCCTCGTCGAGGAGCGAGAAGCGGGGATCTCCCGCGACGCGATCGACGAGCGGGAGCGCGGGTATCACTGCCTGGCCGGCACGGTAGACGGTGGCGCGGTGAACCGCCGCGCGTCCGGCGAGCGTGCGAACGGGCTCGCCACCGTGCTGTCGCGCTGCGCGCAGGAGCAGCGAGCGCGCTCGGCCGCGCCGCGTGATCTCGGCAACCGTAACGCGCGCGAGGGCGCTGACGGCGGCGCGGAGAGCATCCCAGGATCGCGGATGCGGCGGAGCAGCGGGTGCGGCGCCGGGGAGAGCGGTGCCTTCAGGTGCGACGGAAGGGTCGGCCGAAACCCACGCATGGAAGCGGGCGGGATCGCGCGCGGCGGCTACCGGGGACTCGATCGCGAGGCCGCAGAGATCGCGGTGCGTCGAGAGCGGCCAGGCGAGGGGATCGTCGACGAGGCCCTTGCGCACGGGATTGAGATGGACGTAGCGCATGCTGCGCCTGACGTGCTCCTCGCCACGAACGGGCGTGGCCTCGATCCCCTCGCTCCAGACGGATCCCCGCTCGCCGCGCCTCGCGTTTCGTGCCTGCGCGTAGGCGACGAGGGCACGTACGAGACGCGCGCGCGCGGCCTCGTCGGGAACGAGCGCGTGCACGTGGTCTGGCATGAGCGCGAGCGCACGCAGCGGGACGCGGCCGATGATCGTTCGCCACGCGAGGAGTCCCTCGGCCCATGTCCGAAAGACGAGCGTGCGCGGTCGAGCGTGAGCGACGACGTGGAGCATGAGCGGAGCGTAGCGAGGACTGCTTCCGCGGCGGGGCGTGCCGCAGATGCGTCCTCCACTCTGTGGGATGCCGATCGTCGAACCGTCGTCGCGAGTCCGTTGCCGCGTCTGACGGCGCGAGCAGCAGAGACCGCTTTGCGTGGGGAGCGGGGCCAGGGCGAGTGGGAGGAGTTGACAGTGTGAACGCCGGAAAGAGTGCGCGGGGAACGAGGGTGCTGGGGTCACGAGGGTGGGGAGGACCGCGATGGTGCGGGGGCAGTCAATAGCCCGACACACGCCAAGAGTGCGGGCGACCCAGCAGCATGGGCGAATGCAGTTGCGCAGCACACTGGTTGCGATCGCGCTGATCTGGCGGCGGCAGGCGCGTCCCAACGCGACAAAGCGGGGAGCAGGTCGGCCTCAACGCGACACCGTGTCGCATTCAACTGCACCTGCGGACCGCAGATGCGGTCGAACGCTACAGATCCAGCCCCGTCGCGAGTTCCCGGACTGGAAATGTCGCGTTGAGTCCAGCCTGCTCGACGCCGAGTCGCAATCGCGAGGACCTGCTACCAGCGGAGGAGCTTCAACGCGACCGCGTCGGTGACGCTGCGCGGAAGATTGTGGTTTGCTGATCGGAAGATTGTGGTCGGTGGACCGCTAAGCCGCCGTGCGCGCTGCGCAGGGGCACCGGTAAGCCGCCGTGCGAGCTGCGCGGGTGGATCGACAAACCGACGGGCGCGCTGCGCTCTCGGATCTGAGTCCGTGCTGGATTGGAGGACCGGCGTCCGCGCGGATCGCCGGACCAATGGCCGCTGTGACTCCCCGTAGCCTTCGCCACCCGTCGTCGCGCTCGTTCTCGCGTTGGTGGTCGCGAGTGACCGCGCTTCTCATCCCTTGAGCGATGAAGTGACTCGACGTCGTTCCCGGTCATCCCCGCACGCGAATGTCGTTTCCCGCCCCTTGCGATTCGGTCTGTCCGTGCGCGCACCGCATCAGAGAAAGGGCCGGCCACCCTCGCGGGCAGCCGGCCCCGTGATGAGTCGATCAGGTCGTCAGCGCGTTCAGCAGTTGCAATTCGCGCCGCACTCGCAGCAGCTGCACGTCTCGCAGGAACACTCGACGCACGTGCAGCAACCGCAGGTGGCCGACTCGTTCTGCACGGTGTTGGCGACGACGAACGCACCGCCCGAGAGCACGGCGAGAGCCGCGAGGGCGATCATCAGCTTCTTCTTCATGGGAATACTCCTCGGATCCAGTTGATCCAAACCAACGTGTTCAGGACTCACGACGACGGGGTTCGATCAGCGGGTCTTCGGAGGGGGCACATCGGGACGATCGGAGTGCGACGGGAGTTGAGCGGCCGAGACACGCTCGATCTCGACGCTCTCGCGAGCCTCGGTGACTGCAGGCGCCCGAAGCACTGCGACCGCGGTGCTGGGACAGCAGCGGAGGCACTGCATCGGCTGGCAGGGGCTTTCATCCGTCTCGCCGTCGTCGGCCGGCTGCGGCGCCGGGCACGAGGAGCAGCGAGACATCGACACGCGCACATCGGCGGGCTCGGCGGGATGCTTGGTATCGGGGTGCGAGTCGTCGCAGCAGCACGGCCCGGCGTGACCCTGGGCCTCGCCCGTGATCATCGGGACGGCTGCCAGCGGCTGACCGACGAGGGCCATCACGACAAGGAGGCAGACGATGCGCGCGGTGATTCGCATGGCGACGCGGATTATCGAGCGAGTCACTCGAGCTATCAAGGGAGTTTCCAGAGATTGAGGATCGGCGCGCCGACGGGCGGGAGGAGAGGTCCACGCGCATGTCCACCCACGGGAAGGTGCTCAGAAGCTCGCCAATGTTCGTACTTGACCGTAAGACCTGCTCGCGGTGCTCCCTCGCCTCGTAGGCTGGTCCGCGCGGAACCTCCGAGTCCGCCTTTCCTTCATTGCATCGAAGCACCCGCCCGGCCGAGGATCTTCCGACACCCAGCCGGAGCCGCGCCGCCGCTCCGCCGCCGCGGCCTGCCGCCGGCCACCGCGGCCCACCGTCCCAGGAGGTCTCCGTGCCGCTCCCACACCCGCTACCGTCCGAGGTCTTCAACCAGCCGCCGGCCCTCGAGGGGGTCAACCGCTTCGCCGGGGATCTGCCGCTCCGCGAGGCGGTCGAGCGTCACGGCGGTGCCGCGATCAACGACGCGGCGAACCGTCTGGGGGCTTGGGCGGGCTCGGCCGAGGCGATCGAGCAGGGCCGACTCGCCAACGCGAATCCACCGCGGCTCCGCACTCACGACCGCTTCGGCAACCGCATCGATCGCGTCGACTTTCATCCGGCGTATCACGAGCTGATGCGGCTCGGGATCGAGGCGGGCGTGCACGCGCTGCCGTGGGAAGGGTCACGGCACGGGCATGTGGAGAGGCTCGCCCTGATGTATCTGCGCCACCAGGTCGACGAGGGGACGAGTTGCCCGCTGACGATGACGTTCGCGGTGATGCCGTCGCTGCGCGCCGAGCCCGCACTCGAGGCGATCTGGGCGCCGCGAGTCGTGTCGCGCCGCTACGATCCGCGCTTCGTGCCTGCGGAGCGGAAGGCCGGCGCGCTCTTCGGGATGGCGATGACGGAGCGCCAGGGCGGCTCGGACGTGCGCGCCAATACGACGCGCGCTGCGCGCGATGGAGAGCACGCGGGTGTGGCGACGTATCGCCTCACGGGGCACAAGTGGTTCTGCTCGGCGCCGATGAACGACGCTTTCCTCGTGCTCGCCCAGACCGAGGGCGGGCTGACGTGCTTCCTGGTGCCGCGCTTCCTGCCGGATGGCGGCGTCAACGTGATTCGCATCGAGCGCCTCAAGGACAAGCTCGGCAATCACTCGAACGCGTCGTCCGAGATCACGCTCGACGGGACGTGGGCGCAGCGAGTCGGCGAGGAGGGCCGCGGCGTCGCGACGATCATCGAGATGGTGCGCCACACGCGGCTCGACTGCGGGCTCGGGTCAGCGGCGACGTTGCGCCGCGCCGTTGCCGAGGCGATCCATCACGCAGCGCACCGCAGCGCGTTCGGCGCGCGTCTCGTCGAGCAGCCGTTGATGACGAACGTGCTCGCGGACCTCGCGTTGGAGTCGGAGGCCGCCACGGCGCTCGCTTTTCGCTTGGGCGAGGCGTTCGACAGGGCGGCGGGTGACGCGCGGGAACGCGCCCTGGCCCGTATGGCGACGGCGATCGCGAAGTACTGGATCGGCAAACGGTCCGTCGCGGGCGTCGAGGAGGCACTCGAGGTGCTGGGAGGCAATGGCTATGTCGAGGAGGGACCGCTTGCGAGGCTCTATCGCGACGTGCCGCTGAACTCGATCTGGGAAGGATCGGGGAACGTGCAGTGCCTCGACGTGCTGCGCGCTGCGGCGCGGGAGCCCGAGACGCGCGAGGCGATGATGGAGGAACTCATCGCGGCGCGGGGCGCCGACCGCCGCTACGACGCGCGGCTCGAGCGCATCCACGCCGCGTGGAGCGATGGCACGGCCCTCGAGGCGCGAGCGCGACGACTCGTCGAGGATCTCGCTGTCGCGCTCCAGGCGAGCCTCTTGCTCCGCCACGGGCCTGCGAACGTGGCGGATGCATTCTGCGTGGCGAGGCTCGAAGAGCCGGGCGCGTGCTTCGGCACGTTGCCCGCGGGACTCCCGATGAAGGAGATCGTCGAGCGGCACCGCCTGAGAGAGCCCTGAGGCGGACGGAGGAGAAGCCCGTCATCGATCGTCGACGGGTACTTCAGGCGGGCTTCTCCGCGGCGCGCTTGATGTCGTCGAGATCCTTCGCGCAGGTCGAGAGCAAGGACTTCTTGATCATCGGCGTCATGAGCCAGCCCATGATTCGCGCGGCGAAGGTGAGGGGAGTGGCCTGAAAGTCCATCGTCACACGCGTGCCGGTTGCTATTCCCGCGAAGGTGAAGCTGCTCTCGTAGCGTGTGCCGTGGCTCAGGGCGAGCAGTGCGACCCGCCGGGGCGCCACGATCTCGGTGACGGTTATCTCCTCGGTGGCTTCGCGGCCGAACATGACGCGCGTCTCGCGGAAACGCGTGCCGGCGGCGACGGGGCCCGGCGTGAGCATCTCGACGCGCACGATGCCCTCGACGACGTTCGCGGCATTGGCGAAATCGGTCGCGAGCCGAAAGACCGCCTCGGGCGACGCGGCGATGTCGGCAGAGATCGTGGCGCGCATCATCTCACTCCGGGTGCGGACGCTCCGCGGCGCGTGAAGACGAACTCGACGACCTTGGCGTTGGTTTCGCCGATAGGGAGGTCGTGGAGTTCATAGATCATCGTGTCGGCGTTCGGGAATCTCCAGACGTACTTGACCATCTTGTCGTGCTCGCCCGTGAGGTACTCGTCGAGCGTACCGTAGCCGACGAGCGCGCCGGTCTTGGGGTCGACGTCGCCCTCCCAGCGCAGCATCGCGGTATCCATCGACGAGACGGCGCTGGAGACGTACGACTGTTTGAAGTTGTCATACCCGAAGATCGCGAACCACTCGTTCGGCAAACCCATCATCGTTCCGGTACCGCGTGCCTGCAGCCAGCGGCCTTCCATGAGCCACGAGAAAGTCGCGCTTCCCTTCTCGGCCTTCGCGCCGGGCATCATCACGACGCGCATTTCGGTGTCCCATGTGCCGAGGAAGCGCTCGAGAAGCGCATGCTGAGCGCCGGGCGCGGTGAACTGCTTGGCCTTGGCCATCATCTCGGCCATCTGCTTTTCGTCGATGGCCGGTGCGGGCGGTGCCGGTTTGGGGTCAGCGGCGTGCACGGGTGGCGTGGAGGCGGCGAGCGCGAGGGCTGCGGCGAGAAGGCTCGTGGCGGTGAACGCGGTTCGGAACGTCATGGCGATTCTCCAGGCGGAGGCGAGTGAGCCTCGGATGGTGCGGCGTCCGCGCCGGCGCGTTCGGCGGCGAGACGACGGTAGATCTCGTAGCGAAGCAGGAGACAACCAGGGGGGCGCTCGAGAAGAGCACCGACTTCGGCGACGGCGGCCCCCGAAAACGGCGCAACGGGGACGAAAGCCGCGAAGAGGACCACGGCGACGAGTCCCGTCGTGACGAGCCGGGCGCGGGCGCGCTCCGGCCGCGCGCGCTCGAGAAGGCGCAAGCGCGCGAGAAGCTGCGAGCGCGGGCTGATGAAGCCGTGGACTCGAGGGCGTGGCTGCTCGACGAGGCGCAGAGCGACATCGAGGAGCGTGTCGCGATAGGCGCGGGCATCGCCGTCGAGGCGGCGAACGACCGCGCGGTCGCAGCATTGCTCGCGGAGCGCGGCGAGGCGGAATCCTGCGATCCAGACGAGCGGATGGAACCAGTACACGGCGGTGAGCGCACAGACGAGAGCGTCCCAGAGCGCATCGCGGTGTTTCACGTGGGTGAACTCGTGGAGCAGGACGTGATCGAGTTGCTCGGGTGAGTAGCGTGTCTCCACGTGGGCAGGAAGGAGCACGAGCGGCCGGAGGATCCCGACGACGCAGGGGCTTCGCACCGCCGGCGCGGAGAGGACCTGCGGCGTTCGCGCGAGCCCCGCGCGCCCGGCGGCGGCGTCGAAGCGCGCCTGCAAACCGGAAGGCCACGCAGCGCGAGCGCGGGCGCGCAGCGAGCGGGCGAGGGCAGCGTAATGGAAGACGCCGATCGCGACGAACGCCGCGGCGCCCGTCGCCCACACGAGAAACGCGGTCTCCGCGCCCGCGATCGCCGCGCTCTCGGCGTCGGCGCTCGCGAAGGCGACGGTGTCGATCGAGCGCGGCCAATAGGGGAGGGCGAGCGAGGCAGCCTGCCAGACGGAGAGCACTTCCGCGGGCACGATCAATCGCGCGAGAGCGACGACCCACAGCGCCGCACGCAATTCGGGCCAGGCGCGACGCGGGAGAACGGCGTCGATGGCCGCGGCGGCGAGCAGCGTGACCGTCGCTTGGAGCGCGAGCGGCGGTACGAACGCCCACCAAAACGCGGTTGCCTCGCGGAGGATCGCGGCATCCGAGAAGTCGGTCATCGGCGGCGACCCTTCTTGGTGGGGCGGGGAGCGCTGTCGCGCTCGGCCTCGAGGAGCGCGCGCAGTTCGTCGCGATCCCTCGCGGTGAGCCGCTCGTCATCGACGATGTGGGAAATGAGCGCGCCGAAGGTGCCGCCGAAGGCTCGGCCCAGGAGGCCACGTACGGCTTGCCGTCGCGCGTCGGATCTTGAAATCAGCGGCGAGAAGACGCCGGTGTTCCCGCGCCGCTCGACGGCGACCGCGCCCTTGTCGACGAGGCGCGTGAGCAAAGTCTTCGCCGTGGAATAGGCCCAGCCGGTCTGGTCGACGACACGCTCGTGGACCTCGCGGACCGTCGCGGGCGCGCGTTCCCAGAGCGCGTGCATGACCTTCCACTCGGCATCGCTCAGTTCCACGGGGGTCTCCTGCTACAAGTGTGGCGGAAACTACGACGGTTGTAGCAGGCTGTCAATCGAAGATTCGGCAAGATGTGACCCGGTGAGACTAGCGAGATGGTAAGTTGCCACGGGGGCGCGTTCCCGCGACATGCGACGCGACGCTCCCCAGCCGCGGCGTCGGCCGCGCTGCGCCCGAAGAGCGGCTCTCGCGACCTTAGCGTGCAGGGAGGCGTGGCAAGCGACCGGCGTCCTCGGTGGAGCGCATCGCGAACACGAGGTTGGCGAGTGCGCTCGTCAGGGAATCGCGTCGCAAGCATCGACGTCGGGAGCGGTATTGGGCGTGAAGAAGAAGCGCTTGAGCTCCGGTGCGCCGGTGCCCTGATATCCATCGCCCCACGACGTGAATTCCCCCGCGTAGCGCGCGAGCATGTACCAGGAGTCCCTGAGGTGAGCATCGTCGGGGACGGTCACGCGATCGAAGGGATGCGCTTTCGTCACGCAACGCACATCCGAAATGACGGTGCAGTCGAACGCGCGGCTGCAGCCGGGCGCGAGGCGAAGATCCGCGATCGAGCCTTGAATGACGTCGAGAGGCTGGCCGGCCTGGGCGCCCTGACAGGCTCCCTTCGTGACGCGGATGACGGGGTCGGCTCCGCTCGCGTCGACGACCTGGACACAGGCTTCCGCGGGAATGCCCTGCGCACGCGACTGGAACGCGAGTTGGACGGTCACGGACTTGGTCTCGTTGGGCAGGATCGTGCCGAGATCGAAGCGCATGGAGCCGGCGACCTCGTCGCTCGCGAGGAACGCCTCGTTGGCGAGCGATTGGCCCTCGATGTCGCAGTGTTCGCCGACGACGGGCTTCATGCCGCCGGTTTGCGGAAGTCCCGCATCCCCGGGATTGTGACCCCGGTAGGAACCGAGGCCGTGCGCGTTCGGGGCGACGTTCGCCGAGAGTCCGACGTGGTCGGTGAACGTGCTTCCCGTGGGGAAGCCGTCGATGAGCCCGGAGTTGGTCGCGAATCCCGAGATGTCGAAGCGATAGTCCTGATGGGCGCCCGCGGGATGCGGCAGATCGTCATAGGCAATCGAGGCCGTCGGCGTCTCGGTGTTGGCGGGGTGAGAGTGCGAGAGCTGATAGAGATGGATCCCCGTGATCGCTTCGGCGGTGATGTTGCGGATTTCATAGGTCTGCCGGAGCACGAAGGGATTGCTCAGTTCGTAGGGTTCTTCGCGCGCCATCCCCCGTCCCATGGCGACGCCGGTTCCCGTGTTGTCGAAGTCGTAGCGAATCGTCACCTCGAGGTGATCGTTGGCGATGACGGACGATCCTTCGAGGATTCCGTCGGCGTCTGGGTCGTCGGGAAATAGGACTTCCTGGAGGATCTGGAAATTGGAGTTCGTTCTCCATTCCGGGTAACGAAAGCACGATTCGAGCCAGATCGGCTCCATCCCGTCGTAGGCGATCGCCGCGGCCCACTCCCCCGAGAACATCTCGTGGAGCGGCTCCGGCCCTCCGGGCAGGCGGGGATCCGTCCGTGGAAACGGCGGCAGTGTGTAGACGCCGAAGTCGGAGTAGCCCGAGGGCGTGAATTGCATGAGCCAATGCGGATTGGCGTACACCGCGACCGGAATGGTGTCGAGTTCTTCCTGTGTGCAGACCGTGACCGCGGGAACGCATTCACGGTCGAGCGCCAGCGCGCGCGGAGTCGAGGCGAGGGGTGCGCACGCTGCGAGGCCAATAACGACGAAAGTGAGAGCGGGGCGCTTCATGACCGGCCTCCCGTATTCCCCTGCGGGTCGAGCCCGTGGACATGGGCGAGGGCCAGGACCCGCTGACCGAAGGTCCCGGCGCCGGCGGCTAACTCGGGAACTCGCAAAAGTTACGGGGAGGGAGTCGCCGGAGCAACGGGCGATAGCGGATCGCTGATGATCGAGTCCAGCGAGAGCCGCCAGGGGTGCCTGGAAGTACCATCTGGCCCGACGCACGCTCCGCGGGAGCGAGGGGAGGCGGGCCCCATCGTGGGTACGAGATCCGAGAACGGCATCCCCGCGCCCGATCTCGCCGAGATCCGCGCCGAGGTCGCCCGGGCCATCCGCGAACACTGTCCCCGCGGCCTCGCCTCGCGCGCGGACGATCTCGCCCAGGACGTGCTGGTCAAAGTCCTCGAACGCGCGCGGGAAAGTGAAGGAGAGCCCGTCCGCCATTCGTCCTACTGGCGAAGGGCTGCGTACCACGCGCTGATCGACGAGATCCGCCGCCAGCGCCGCCGCCGGGAGGAGAGCTTGGACCACGACTCCGCGGGAGACACCTGGGCCGCTCCGGCGCACCACGATCCGGCTCGGCGCGCGCTCGGTCGCGAGGTCGGGGTCGCGATCGAGGAATGCCTGGCGGGGGTGCGCGAAGGACGGCGGCTTCCGGTCTTCCTCCACCTGCAGGGGCACAGCGTGCCCGAGGCTTCGGGACTGCTCGGCTGGGCGACGAAGCGCACCGAGAGCGCGCTCCTCCGCGGACTGCAGGACCTTCGGGCCTGCCTCCGCTCCAAGGGGTTCGGACGATGAGCGCCGAGGACCGTGATCTGCGCGATGCGTGGCGCGAGCGCGCCCCGCGCTCGCCCGGCGGTTGTCCCGATGCCGAGGCGATCCGCCGCGCCGCGACGGGTCAGGCGCGTCCCGCCGAGGTGCGCGCCGTCGCCGAGCACGCGATGCGCTGCGCCGGCTGTGCGGAGGATTGGCGGCTGGCGCGGGCACTCTCTGCGGACGCCACGCCCGCACTCGAGCGCCCGGCGATGCGGCGGCGGGCGTGGCACGCACCTCTCCTGGCCGCCGCGGCGTTGGTGATCGGCGTCGCGGGGATCGGGCTCGTGGCACTTCGCGCCCCCATGCAGACGGATGCGGCATGGCGCGACGCGACCTCCGCGGCGATTCGCTCGACGCTCATCGAGAACTCGTCGCTGCCCCGCGACCGTTTTCGACTAGCCTGGACGCCGGGCCCGGCGGGAACGGTCTACGACGTGGAGGTCGGCACTCCGAGTCTCCAGGTTCTCTCACGCGAGCGGGCGCTGACGTCGCCTGAGTACCTCGTCCCCACGGAGCACCTGACGGATGTCCCCGCCGGCGGAGTCGTCGCGTGGCGCGTCGAAGCGACGCTGCCCGACGGGCGCCGCGTGGCCTCGGTGACGCATCTCAACCGAGTGCGCTGAGTCGCGTGATGGCGGGTCGTCTCTCCATCGTCTTCACCGTGGTGCTCATGCTCTGCGCACAGCCAAGCGTAAGGGCGAGCGACGCGGATCCAGTCTGCTCGAGCCGATACGCAGCGCCTCCCGCGGACGTCTGGGACGTCGAGTGCTGGCTCAATCCGCAGGACGGCGTCGTCGATCGCGCGGCGCTCCTGACCCGGCTCCAGGACTGGTTGAAGGATCGCCCCGGCGATCCGTGGGTCGCGCTCGCCGCGGCGAGCGAGCAGGTGGAGCGCGCGGGGAAGGGCGTCGAAGCGCACGCCGCGGCGGCGATCGAGATCTTTCAGGAACGCGGCGACCGCGACGGCGAGGCAATGGCGGAAGCGATTCGCGCGCGCCATTTCCACCGCTATCGGCGCGAGACCGAGCGCGCGGCCTCGCTCGCACGCCTGAGGGAACTCGCGGCTGACGGCGCCGATCCGCTGATCCGAGCGCGCGCGCTGCTCGCCGACATCGACCTCGCCGAAACCGAAGCGCGCATCGACGATGCGTACCAGCTCGCCAAGGCCGCGTCGCTGGTGCCCGATTTCGAGACCTTGCCGCGCACGACCAAGCTCGGCGTTCTCTTGCGGCGGAAGAACACGGCCATCCAGCTCGGCCGCTACTCCGAGACGCTCGCGCTGATCGATCGTACGCGGGCGATCTGCGGCGAGCGTCGCTTCTGCCTCGACCGCGATGCTCTCGATCGCGCTCGGCTCGCGCGCTACATGCACGCGAACTGGCAGGAGGACCGTGAGGTCGCCGCCGAGCTGACACGCATCGCATACGAGCGGTCGCACGGATCGGGATCGCACTGGGCGAGCCTCATCGAGGCCTGCGAGGCGGGGCGGCTCACGGATCCGCCCGAATCGCTGAAGTGGTTCGAGCGCTGCGGGCAGATCGCCGCGGACCTTCGCTGCGACGACGTGCGCTTGGTGGCGAAGGGCTTGCACGCCGTGGGTGTGGCGCGTCTCGATCCGAGCCGGATCGACGAGTCGCTCGCCCGGATGCCCTCGATCGTCGAGGGCCTGCGCCGCGTGGGCGTCGTCCACGAGGAGATCGCCGGACTCGCGAACTGGAGCAGCCTGCTACGCGATGCGGGGCGCATCGACGAATCGCTCGACGTGCTGCGCCGGGCGGTTGCTCTCGCGGAGAGCATGCACGACCGGCAGCTCGACGCCGACATGCGCGCCGACAAGATCGCGTTCGAGGCCAAACAGTTCTACGACCTCGCCTATCAACTGGCGCTCGCCCCGGAGACCGCTTCGGCGCACGACCTGGGCGCCGCGCACGAGGTGCTCGAGCGCTTTCGCGTTCGCGCGTCGCAGCTCGAGCTCAGGCGGGCGGATGTAGGGCTGACGAGTGAAGAGGGCGCGGAGACGGCGAGTCCGCTGCGCGAATCGTTGGCGAAGACGCGCGCCGCCATCGTCGAGATCCAGGGCCAGCTTCGCGTGACGACGCTGCCGGACCACGACCGGGACGAGCGGCTTCGCGAACTGGAGCGTCACGAAACCGAAGAGCGACGACTCGTCAACCGACTCGCGCGCAGCGACGCCGGGTCGTTCGAGCGCGTGACGCCCTACGTAGCCTCGCTCGACTCGGTACGCGCGGTGCTCGAACCGCGTGAGGCGCTCGTGACTTTCCAGATTGCCTCGGTGCCGGGCCGCCGTCCGTGGGCTCTCGTCGTCACCCGCGACGAGGCGCGGGCCGTCGCTCTCGGCAACACGCCTCTCGAGCCGGCGCTGGGACTGCTCACGGGGCTGCTTTCGCGACGCGACGGGTCGGAAAGCGCCGCGCTCGACGAACTCGGTGCAGCGCTCATCGAGCCCTGGTTCGCGTCTCTCGACGGCTCGCTCGATCGCGTGGTCATCGTTCCGGATGGGCGGCTCTTCGAGATCCCGATCTCCGCGTTGCCCATCGAACGAGGTGGAGAGCCCGTGAGCGCGCGCGTCAGCGTGGCGGTGGTCGCGTCGGCGACAGAGTTCGCGCTGGGGCGAACCCGCGCGGTGGCCCGGCCTCCCCGTGCGGCGCTTGCGCTCGCGCACTCGCCAGCGGTGCGCTTGGCGGCGACGCGTTCGCGCGATGCGAGTCTCTTCGCGGCGGACGTTGGCGCCCTCGCCGAAGCGGCGAGCGAGGCGCGCGCTGTGGCGAGAGCGCTCGGTGCGGAGTCACGGGTGCTCGAGGCGCAGAGCGCGAGCGAGCGCGCCGTCAAGCGCTTGCACTTCGAGCCCTTCGGAGTGGTTCACGTTGCGGCGCACGCTCTCACCAATCACGAGATGCCGGGGCGCTCGGCGATCATCCTCGCTGCGGGCGCGCCGGATGAGGATGGCCTGCTTCAACCGCGTGAGATCGCCGCGCTGCGTCTCGACGGGCGACTCGTCGTGCTGGCTGCCTGTGCGAGCGCGGCAGGCCCCGAGGTGCGCGGAGGCGGACCGCGGAGCCTCGCTGCCGCGTTTCTTCACGCCCGCGCGGGAGCCGTCGTCGGCACCCTCTGGCCTGTTCGCGATGCGGACGCGCGGCGCTTCGCCGACTTCTTCTATCGCGAGCTAGCCGCCGGGTCGACGGTGGGGGATGCCCTCGCTCGCGCTCAGCGCACACTACGGGAGCAGGGTGAACCGACGACGAACTGGGGCGCCTATGTGCTCTACGGGGATGCCCGGCTGAGTTTGCCGACGGCGGAACGAGCATCGAGCGGGGTGACGTCGCTGGCGGCGCGGGCCGGGTGGATCGCGCTCGTGATCTTCGCGGTGGGGGTCGCGGGAGGGGCGAGCGCGCTCATCTTGCGCGGTCGACGGAAGAAACCCGGAGGAGCCGCCGAGGCCTGAGCGTCCTTCCCAGCAAGGACGGATCGGCGCTCGCGGTGGCAGGACCCCGTGGCTCGATCCGACGCTCGCGTCGCCGCCGAGATCCGTGCGCGTCCATGATGGGCTCGCTGTCAGCTCGACGGCACCGACAACGACAGCGCGGGCGACAGATTCCTTCCCGACCCAAGGTGATGCGGAGGAGGCGCGATAGTCTCGAGGCTCGTTCGGAGAGGCGAGGTCCGAGAATCTGTATCAGCACGGCGGATCGCTCTGGTCGCTGTCATCATGACGCCATCGCCAGATCCTTCCGCCCAGACCGATGAGCAGCACGAGAAGTGCCGTCGCTGCGAGGATGCGCGCCGTCAAGGGTTCGTGGAAGGCTGCTATCGCGGCCGTGACCACGATGAAGAGAAACGTCGCGACGTTGAGCGCGTGGTTCAGCTTGAAGACCCCGCGACCGGTGCGTGCGACGGGATGGTCGTCCGGCAACACGGGCCGCTCGAGAGCTTCGCGTACGCCGCTGCGTTCGGCAAAGGCGAGGATTGCGTACGAGATCAAGATGACGGCTCCCAGACCCAGCATGAGCGAACCCGCGAGCACCACGTTCGCGTCCTCCGCGCGACCCTCCGCGCTGCTCACATAGAGGAGAAGCACGACTCCACAGGCGAACAGCACGATCGCCATCACGACGAGGGTCCGGGCACCGCGGGCGCGCGGTTCTCAGGCGGGCGCGCGGGTCCTTCCCAGCCAGAGGGCCCGCGGGGGCTCGCTCCACCGTGCGTCGAGCGACCTGCGATTTCGGTTCATGGCCTGAGAGGCATCGACCGGCTCGACCATCCGTCGCCGTCGTCTTTCGCTATCGCCACCCCCGCACCTGTAGCGGGCAGTTCTGCGATCACCATTCCTTGCTCGTTCCAGATCGCGCTGCGGCCTGCGGCCGCGAGCCCACCGGATGGCGATCCGAAGTTGGCGAACGCCACCGCGATGCGGTATTCGCGCGCGAACGCGGCGAGCTTCGCCGATTCGTCGGAGATGTCGGAGCGGATCGCGAACATGCTCGCCAGCAGTACCGTCGCTCCTCGTGCCACGGCGTTGCCGACGTGCCCCGGGCGCCCGATGTCCGCGCAGACGGCGATCGCCGCGCGCTCGCCGCCTGGCAGCGCGACGAGTGGGTTCACATCGCCAGGGTCGAAGACGGTCGCCTCGGCGGGCGGCACCTCGCCGTCGCAGGCGGCGCGGGACGAGAATGCGCCGAGTCGATGCTTCGTGTAGACGTCGACCGCGCCGTCGGGTGAGATCACGAGCGCGGCGATGTGGAGCCGAGCTTCCCTCCACCACGGCGCGCCGGCGACGATCGTCATTTCATGCACGCGAGCCGCGTCGAGGAGCGGCGGGAGGCGTGCGTCGCCGGGCGAGAATGCCAACTCGCGGCCGACGTCGATCTCGTAGCCGGTCAGCGAGAGTTCCGGGAAGAGCAGCACGTCCGGCCGCTCCCGCGCCGCGAGTTCGGCAAGCCGGAGATGCTGCTCCGTGTTCGCCGCGACATCGCCGCGCACCGGCGTCGTCTGTGCAACCGCCAGCACGCGCCGCGCCGGGCGAATCGAGGGGGAGGATCCCGGAACCGAGTGCGACATGCCGATGTTTCCCTTCGCGCTGTGCGATGGAGGGGCAGCATCGATCGTACCCCGCGGCGATGCAACCTTCGGTCGTGAGGACCGGCGCGGCTTCGGATCGGCCCGCACCGCGACACGAGTCCTCCCTTCATGGCTGCTTCGCCGCACGAGTCCCCCTTCCGAGGCCGTTCTTCTTCAAGGGCCCCCTGGCGATGGCCGTGAAACGCTCGAAATCATTTCCTCGGGGGGGCATTTGCCGCCACGAAGGAGGGACTCGTGCGGCGTAGCGGCCCAGAAGAGGGGGCTCCTGTCGAGGAGCGCGACCCGCCGCGCGGCGGGCGAAAGACCGCAGCGCTCAGAGCCTCTTGGCGAGACCGTCGACGAAAGCGACGAGCGCCGGTGGGTGGTGAGGGAAGAAGAGCGACGGCTCGATCAGTTCCAGTTCCATGATCACGGGCTTGCCGTCGTGCCCGGGCGCGACGTCGACGCGCGCGTAGAGCAACGTCTCGGTGCACCCCGTGGCAAGGGCGACGGCGCGCAGCGCGGCGCTGGCGACGGCGCTCTCCTCCGCGGCGATCGCATCGATGCGCGTCACCGATTCGTCCTCGCCAGCGAAGCGCGGCGATTTGCGGACGGCGTGGCTGACGGCGCCCTCGATGCAGACGAGCGCGCGCTCGCCGTGTCCTTCGACGGACGGCAGGTAGGGCTGCACGAGGACGTCGCCCTCGGCGAGGAGCGAGCGCAGATGCTCTTCGCCGCGCGCGTGATCGGCGCGCGTCGCGCGCAGCGTTCGATAGGAAGCCGCGGAGATCGCCGGCTTGATGACGACGTCGCTCCAGTGCCGCTCGTCGAGGATCGACGCGAGCGTGCGCGCGCTCTCACGCGGGACGAGCGCCGTGGGCACGATCGGGACGCCGTGCGATTCGAGATCGAGCAGGTAGCTCTTGTGGACGTTCCAGCGCACGACCGCGAGTGGGTTCACGAGGCGGGAGGCGAGCGCGGTGTGCTCGCACCAGTGCAAGAAGGCGTCGCTGTGCAGGGGGTAGTTCCACGTCGAGCGCAGCACGGTGAGGCGAGCGCGGGAGAAATCGGCCGCCGGATCGTCCCAGGCCAGGGGAAGAGCGCTCAGGCCGCGGTCCGCGAGAGCCGCGAGCAGCGGTGCTTCGTCGTGGTCGGGTTCGGGTAGGCGAGCGCAGGTGGCGAGGGCGATGTCCATGGCGGCGGATTGTAAGACGGATGGCGAGGGGCGCTTCTTCGCGCGCGGCGCATCGCCCGCGCGGGAGGCCCCCATCGCCAACACGCGGACAAAAAAAGGGCGCCCTGCGGGGCGCCCTCTTCAATTGTGGTGTGTGAAGCGCGGTGGCTCAGCGCCAGCCGCGATCGCCGCCGCGGTCGCCGCCGCCGCCGCCGCCGCCGCCGCGGTTGTAGCCGCCGCCGCCGCCGCCGCCGCCGCGATTCTCGCGGGCCTGGGCCTCGTTGACCTTCAGGTTACGGCCCATGAAGTCGGTGCCGTCGAGAGCGCGGATCGCCTTCTGGGCGTCCTCAGCGGTCTCGGTCTCCACGAAACCGAAGCCACGGGGGCGGCCGGTCTCGCGGTCCATGATGAGGGTCACGGAGGTGACGTTGCAGCCAGCTTCGGTGAAGAGGGCGCGAACGTCCTCGTCGCTGGCTCGGAAGGGGAGGTTGCCGACGTAGAGCTTGGAACCCATCTGACTCTGTCTCCGATTCGCGTCTGCGAATCCTGCCGAGTCCCGCACCTTGGATCGACTGACCGAGACAAGGAACGAAGCCGCCCGCCGAAGGCCGGCGAGGCCCGAGGTTGCGGCACGTCACGCTACCGTTTCTGTACGGGAGGATGATGCCGGGACTCGACGGGAAAATCGCAGACAACTGCCAGTCTGTCAAGAGCTTTTCCAAAAGGGCGGGTCCCGAAACGCCTCGGCGTCGATCCTCCGACGGGGCAGGCGGGGAGGCGAGCTAGACTCTAGGGTCTTGGGCGCGTCCCAGCCACGAGAGGGAGGCGCGGGAGTCAACACGATGAAATACCGAGCTTTGTGGGTGGTTATTGTTCTGCTGGCCGCGCTGCCTCTCGCTGGGTCGATGTCGGGCTGCGGCGGCCCTCCGGCCGGCGATCGCTCAGCGACGCCTTCTCCGGTCGCCACCGACGGGCTGGGGGAGATATCCGTCGCCGAGTTGGCTCGACGAATGGACTCCGGCGAGGCGACCTCGGAGTCGCTCGTCACCGCCTTCCTGCGCCGCATCGAGGCGGGTGACACGGAGCTACGCGCCGTCCTCGCCGTCAATCCGACCGCTCTCGATGAGGCCCGGGCACGCGACGAGGAGCGAGCCCGCGGCGTCGTGCGTGGTCCGCTGCACGGCGTTCCGGTGCTCCTGAAGGACAACATCGAGGCGGCGGGGCCGCTGCCGACAACGGCGGGTTCGCTGGCGCTCGCCGAGAACGTCACCGGTCGCGATGCCCCGCTCGTCGCCCGGCTGAGCGAGGGCGGCGCGGTGATCCTAGGCAAGACGAATCTCTCGGAGTGGGCCAACTTCCGCTCGGAGCGCTCATCGTCCGGCTGGAGCGGAGTCGGCGGCCAGACGCGCAATCCGCATGACACGGCGCGGACACCCTGCGGGTCGAGCTCGGGTTCGGGCGTCGCGGTCGCGGCGGGGTTCGCTCCCCTGGCGATCGGCACGGAGACCAACGGCTCGATCGTCTGCCCTGCGACCGTCAACGGCGTCGTCGGGATCAAGCCCACCGTCGGGCTCGTCAGCCGCACGCACGTGGTGCCCATCTCGGCGACGCAAGACACCGCGGGTCCGATGGCGCGGACGGTCGCCGACGCGGTCGTCCTGCTGCAGGCGCTAATCGGTCCCGATCCTGCGGACGTCGCGACCGCGATCGCCGCCGAGACCGCGACTTGGGATCTCGCGGCGCACCTCAAAGCGGAAGGCCTCGCCGGCAAGCGCGTCGGCGTGCTCCGCTCCGCGACGGGATACCACGAGGGCGTCGATGCCCTCTTTGAACGCGCCCTCGAGGACCTCCGCGCGGCGGGGGCGACGATCGTCGACGAGGATCTCCGCCTCGACCCGCCGCCGGCATTCGGCCAGGCGTCGTACGACGTGTTGCTCTACGAGTTCAAGGACGGTCTCGATCGCTACCTGGCGAGCCTACCCGACGCGCGCCTCGCGTCGATGACGCTCGAGTCGCTCATCGCGTTCAACAACGAGCACGCCGATCACGAGATGCCGTGGTTCCGGCAGGAGATCTTCGAGAAAGCTCAGGCCAAGGGCCCACTTACCGACCCCGCCTACCTCGAAGCGCTCGCGCTGGTTCGCAAGGTGACGCGCGAAGACGGCATCGATCGCTTGCTGCGCGAGCACGCGCTGGATCTGGTCGTCGCACCTACCGGCGGCCCGGCGTGGACGATCGATCTCGTCACCGGCGATCACTTCCTCGGCGGCGTTTCGACCTATCCCGCGGTGGCCGGGTATCCGCACATCACGGTGCCCATGGGCGATGTCCACGGGCTCCCGGTCGGGCTCTCGTTCTTCGCGGGTGCACTATCGGAGCCGGTCCTGATCGAGGCGGCGTACGCCTACGAGCAACAATCGCGGCGGCAAGGGCCGCCGGTTTCGCCCTGACGGCGATCCCGCGGTCGCGTCATTCGCCGTCGACGCGAGTGAGCAGGACGACGTAGCGCTGCGCCGGACGTGCGACGCCCGCGAGCGGGTAGCAGGTCACGAGCGTCAGGCGCGCGGCGCCGTCGTCCTCGAGGCATCGAGTGTCGTTCGCATCGACGACGAGGCTCTTCGCGACGGCATAGGTCGTCGAACCTCGCACCGTCGTGACGCGCGCGACATCGCCTGGGCGCAGTTCTCCGAGCCGGCGAAACGCGCCGTCGCGATGGGCGGCGAGGACTGCGTTCCCTCTCGAGCCCGGCTGGGCGGTCCCCGCGACGCGCGCGGGTCCGTGCGCGAGGGCATCGCCGAACGCGCCTTCCAGAACGACATGCCGCTCTCCGAGCCGGGGGAACTCGAGCACCGCGATCGGATGTGTGTCGGCCCACGGCCACGGCCGCACGGGCTCGCCCGTGACGCGATGGCGGAGCCACGCCGCCTCGACGCACGCTGAGGCGAGGGCACCGCGCACGAAGCGAGCGGCATCGGCGGCGAGGATCGCGGCCCCCGCGATCAGCAGGCAGGAGGCAAGGGAGAGCGCGAGCCGGGGCATCGCCGCGCGGGTCACGGTCGCGATCCCAGGCGCGTCGTCAGGATCCCGAGCGCTCCCAGAACGATCACCATCCAACAGATGCGTCGCCACAGCGGCCACGACGTAGCTGTGAGCGGCAGCGTTCCCACGGGGGCGCCGTTCGGCACGTCGATGCTGCGCAGAGCTCCCGACGCCGTGCGGATCTCCTCGACGGCGACGAGACTCGTGTAGGGCGTGACGAGGCCGTGCGCGAGCGCGAGATCGACGACGCGCGCGCGCGTCGTCGCGCCGTCGCCATCCTGCGCGTCCTGCAGCGACTCGGCCTCGCGCTGCGCCCAACGCTTGGCGATGAGGCGCGCGACCTCGGGATCCTCGACCGCGAACGCGCGCAGAGGGATGCGGATCGAAGCGCCGTGCACGTCCCCGACGAGCGCGGCATCGTCGAGTGCGGGATCCGCATCGGCCGCGGACGCATCGAACTGCAGCGGCCTCATCATCGGCTCGCCCGCGTGAAGGTCGGCGAAGGCCGCTGGCGCCGCCGCGCCGGAGGGCAGCGACCCACCGGTGAGGACGGGCGACGCGAGCACGGGTCGCGCGATGCGCTCGAGAAAGCGCTCCATCTCTCGCACACCCGCGTCACCCTCCGCCACGAACTCGGCGAGCCCGCGGCCCGTCGCGGCGAGGCGTCTCACAAGTCCGCGCTGCGGGGCCTGGCCGATGCCGACGACATGGACGCGCACGCTCTCGCGCGTCGCGGCGAGATCGAGGAGAAGCGCGCGTTCCGCGGCGACGGCGCCGTCGGTGAGCACGATCACGCGGGCGATGTGCGACGGAGGACTCGTCTTCGCCAAGCGCAAGCCAGCCGCGAGTGCGGGCGCGATCTCCGTACCGCCGCGCGCGTCGATGCCGCTGATCCAGGCGCAGGCGCGCTCGATCGTCGCGTCGTCGGCGGCCTCGAGGTGGTCGTCGAAGGGCTCGATCGCGTCGTCGAACGCAACGATCGAGAAGAGGTCGTCGTCACGAAGGGTGCGGACTGCGCTCGTCAGCGCCGCGCGCGCGGCGCGGATCGAAGGTCCGTCCATCGATCCCGAGCGATCGAGGACAAAGACCGTTGCCGAGGGAAGCGCGGCCCGCGGCGCGAGCGCGAGGTCGGGCGGCACGACATGCACGAGCGCGTAGCGTGTGCCGTCGTGAACGCCGTGCCAGATGGTCCCGGCAAAGTCTTCCGCAAAGACGGGACGCCACTCGAGCCGGAAATCGCGATCCGCGAGCAGGCTCGCCTCGCGTGGCTCGACGATGGTGACCTCACCCTCGAAGCGCACGGCGACCTCGTGCGACGGCGAGACGATGCCATCGACGGCGGCCCCGCCCGCCAACCGCACGGCGATCCGCACACGCGGCACGGAGCGCTCGCGAGCATCCGCGAAGCGCTGTGCGAGCGGCGGCTCGACACCGTTCTCTTCCGAGCCGCGCTCGAGCGGATCGACGGGCGCGGCGCGCTGATAGCGCGGCGTGTAAGTGAGCGGCAGCGCGAGTCGGTACCGTCCTTCCTCGAGTGCAATCTCCGCGAGCGTGGTCACGACGACGTCGACGCGCTCACGCGGTCCGACGTTCGCGACGGCAATGCGCACGAGATCCCGCCGCCGCGCCTCGACGAGCGCCGCCTTCTGACCCGCGTCCCGCGCGGCCCGGTACTCGCGCACGGCCTCGGCTTTCTCGCGGACACGGGCCACGACGATGCGTGCGCCGACGCGCACTTCCATCGTGTCGATCGCGGCGCCGTCGGCCAGCGGGAAGAGATAGCGCGCCTCGATCGTCTCGTCGTAAGGGTTCTCGAAGCTCTGCTCGTAGCGCGTCACGATCAGCGGACCGCGGACATCGACCGTGATTGCCGTCTCGAGGAGCGGAAGCGGCTCCAACTCGCCGTCACGTTCGATGACGAGATCCGCGGCGCCGAGCGTGGCCTCGGTGAGGCGCGGTGTGCCGGGAGCGGGATCGGGCTCGGCGAGTGCCGGGAGCGCGACGAGCGCGACGACGGCGGTGAGAGCGAGGACGGCGAGCGGGCGCGTGCGGGTCATGGGTCCTTCCTCCACGTTCGCCGATCCCCATCGCAATACCCAGGCCAGACCCTGGCCCGCCGCCGGCCCGGCCTGGAATCGGGCTCAGGGCAGGGCTTTTCCGCGGGATGGCATCGCCGAGAGGGCCGTCGCCGGAACGCAAGTCGTCGCGGGTGGGCCACGGATCCTGTCGTCCGCGGACGACGCGGGAGCGGGAGTCGCGATGACGAACTTGTCACGGACCCGGGGGGGACCAAACTTGACCGCTGGAGGCCGAGGAGGTTGACGTGAGCACCATCGTCGTCACGAACAAGATCGTCGCGCACTACCGGGACGGTCGTCTGGTCAAAGGCACGACGAACGATTTCTCACCGGCGAAGCCGATCTTCCATGTGCAAGAGACCGATGGCGAGCACGCCATGCGTGAGGTCTCGATCGTCGACCTCAAGGCGCTCTTCTTCGTGAAGACCTACGAGGGCGACCCCAACCACGAGCGGGACGACCGCGGCACGGGTCCCGCCGGCGCCGGCCGCCGCATCGAGGTCACCTTCCTGGACGGTGAGGTCATGGTCGGCTGCACAAGCGGCTACAGCCCGCAGAAGCCCGGCTTCTTCGTCGTCCCCGTCGACGCGGGCGGCAACAACGAGCGCGTCTTTGTCGTCAACGCCGCCGTCTCGAAAGTCCGCTGGCTCTGATCCGCCCACCCGGGGACGGTCGACTTAGAGGGACAGGCGACTGTCCCGGCCCACGGATCGATTCCCCCCTCCTTGCCACTCACCGCGCGAGAGAATCCGCACCGAGAATTCGACCCGTCGTCTGCTGTCGCTTCGGTGCAGACTCCGCCCATCAAGCCGCGCGCCGCCCACGGGCTCGCCTCAGGAGGACTCTCCGTGCGTAACGTCACCGCGATCGCCCTCGCCGCCGCCTCGTCCCTCGCGCTATCGTCCCTCTCGCTTGCCGCGGAACCCCGCGACGTCCCCACGGGCGGATTCGCCTTCGAGATCGAGGTGGTCGTGCCCGGCACTCCCGAGCAGACATGGGATGCGTTCACCGCCGAGACGCTCTCGTGGTGGGATCACACATTCTCGGGCGGTCCCAGGGCGCTCTACATCGACACCAAACCCGGGGGCGGTTTCTACGAGATCTTCGACGACGCGGGCAACGGCGCGATGCACGCCCGCGTGACCTACGCCGACCGCGGCAAGAAGCTCCGAATGGTTGGTCCGCTCGGTCTTGCCGATCATGCGATCGAACTCGTTTGTACGCTGACCTTCACTCCCATCGACGCCGCAACGAAAGTCGCTCTCTCCGTGCATGCCGCGGGCGAGGTCCACGAAGGTTGGCCGAAGGTCGTCGAGAGCGTCTGGCGGCACTTTCTCGTCGAGCGCTTCGTGCCCTACATGAACGGGAAGGCCAAGCAGCGTACGCCGTAAAGCGCGAGAACTCGATGCCTGCTCCGCCGCTTCCTCGCTCGACCTGAACCAATCGCAACGACCCGGAGAATGACTCTTCTCGCGGACGAGCGTGCCGTTGCGGAGGCGATGGATCCTCGACCATCGCAGCGCGTCCCCCTCTCTCACCGCAGTTTTCACTTGGCGCTCGCCTGAGCGAAACATGCGCGGGATTGAATGGCGCCCATCCCAGAGCGCGCCCTTGTCGCGCCATGTCCTGCGAGCGACACCGTTCGACTGGCGAATCACGTGTGGCTTCGCCCCTGGGAGACGTGTGCCACGAGACAAAGGAAGATCGCCATCATCTCGGCGCTCTGCGCGACGGCCTGTGCCGGTGCGACGCTCGCCAACGACGCGGTTCGCTCCTCGCTGAAGGCGATTCCGGCTCGCGGCATCGGTAGGGCCTCCGCGGGAGAAGCCTCGCGGCTCATCGATCCCTTTCTGCAGCTCCATACCGAAGACTCGGTCAACGTGGTCTGGGTGACCGAGTTCGAGGGTGCGAAGCATGTGCTCGTCTACGGGGAAGGTTTCGACCAACTCGCCGCGGGCAGCGCTCGTTCGCTCGCGGCGCTGTCCGAAGGCGCTTCGACGCCGAAACTGCGCGTCGTCTCCGCCGATACGTTCCAGTTCTCGAGCCTGCGCGAGGTTCAGTCTTCGCGAGTTCCGGGCCGCCGCTACGACTCCGAGCAGGCTCGTCCGCTCTGGCGCCACGAGGCTTTCGCTGCCGGCCTCACGACCGTTCAGCGAGTTCCCTACGCCGTGATCAGCGTCCGCGAGGATGGCTCCGTTGCCGTCAGCGATGTCTTCTCGCTCGCGCCCAAGCTTGCGCCGTGGATTCAAGAGAACTACGCGGCGACCGACGATCCCCACGGCCTCGCGCCGATCGTCCCCAACGTCAGTCTCCTCATTGACGCGAACGGCAACGCCATGCCCTCCGAGGCCGGCAACGACTACACGGTGTTCTCGATCCTCGACACCGCAAAGGCGTGATCACGTCCTACATCTACGATGTCCGTGCCCCGCAGGATAGCTTGCGCGTGCTCGACGAATTCCAGATCGACTGAGGATTCGCTCCGATCGCCAGCAGACGGGACTCGGGGCTCGCCCCGCGTCCCGTTCTCATTCTTGTCACCGCGAGACGAGCGAGAAGGGCGGGTAGTCGTGGATGCGATGAAAGTCGGGAGCGTCGCCGGAGAGCGGATGAGCCGCCAAGTAACGGCGCTGCTCGCCCTCGCCGTGGATCGCGAACGCGTTCGCGCGCTCGATCGGGCAGGGTAGGTCGGCGAGCGCGACGTGGGCGACGCCGCGCCAGCGCCCGTGAGCGCGTTCCGCGCGGTACGAGAGCGGAATCTCGGCGCGCACGAGGCGGCGAGCACCTTGAAACGCGAGCGCCAGATGGTGGCCGTGAGGGCCCAGCTCGATCTCGACGTAGCGCTCGCCGGGGCCGACGAGGAAGACCTCCAGGACCTCGTGCTCCCAAAGTCCATCGACGCGGCCCGTGGGCGCGTTGGGAGCGGGATCGTTGAAGAAGGGCGCGTCCACGGCGACGACCAGCGCCTCGCCTCGGGCGAAGAGGGTCACGTCCGCGACCTCGTCGGCTCCGACGGGTTCCCCGTTCCACTCTGACGCAATGGTGAAGTGCATCGCCGTCAGTATCCGTGCAGAGACCGCCTTCGGGGAAGCGTCACAGCGCCCGGGCGGCTCGAGCCGGTGGGCAAAGACCGAGCGGCGAGTTCGGGAGAGAACTCGCCGCCCGATGGACGGGACTGGGCGATTGGGGGTGGAAAACCAGTCCGCGCCCATTGCTGTTCAAGACGCTGGAGCCGATGAACACCACGCAAGATCCTCAGACCTCGGCGGAAAGCCGCCGAGAGCCGTCGGGCATAGAAAGGATCATCGAAGAAGGGGCTTCCTGGTATCGGGGAAACCCTGATAACAGGCGGCTCAATCCCCGATGGTTCGCGCGGGGGGCCTGGAGTCGCGCAGCATCGGCGCGCTGGGGCGCACTTCCGCATCTGCCGCGCGACGTTCTCTTCGACTAGTGATCCGGCGAGACGATCCCCTCGCGAATCGCGAAGCGCACGAGCCCAGGAACGTCGTGAATGCCGAGGCGCTCCATGATCTGGGCGCGATGCGTTTCCACGGTTTTCACCGAGAGCCCGAGATCCGCGGCGATCTCTTTGGTGGAGCGGCTTTCTGCGATGAGCTGGAGCACTTCGCGCTGGCGCGGGCTCAGCCGGTCGAGCGGAGTTTCGCGAGGATGATCGCCGTGGATGAAGTCCTCGACGAGGCGCCGCGAGAGCGAGGCGCTCAGGAAGAGACCGCCCTTCGCGACCGAATCCAACGCGGCGGAGAGGTCGGAGACCGCTGATTCTTTGAGCAAGTACCCCGACGCGCCCGCGCGCAGCGCTTGGAGCACGTAGCTCTCGCCGGCATGCATCGAGAGGATGAGCACCTTTGGCTTGGCGCCCGTCAAGCGCAAGCGCTTCGTCACCTCGAGTCCGTTCAATCCGGGCATCGTGATGTCGAGGAGGACGACGTCGGGCTTCAACTCGGTCGCGAGGCGCAAGGTCTCCTGGCCATCTCCGGTTTCCGCGACGACTTCGATTCCGGGCATGGACGCGAGGAGTGCACGCAGGCCGCTTCTTACGAGTTGGTGATCGTCGGCAAGCAGGACTTTCAATGGCCTTCTTCCTTCTTGGAATCCCGAGAACAGGGGAGATCCGCCTGAACGCGCGTTCCTCGGCCTGGTTTCGAGTCGATGCGCCAAGAGCCGCCGAGATTCTGCGCGCGCTCGTTCATGCCGGGGAGCCCGGTGCTGGGCAGGAGCGCCGGAGCATCCGTGATCGCGGTTGCGTCGAAGCCGACGCCGTCGTCCTCGACGGTGACGACGAGGCTATCGCCGCTCCGCTTCAATCGAATCACCGCCTTCTTCGCGTGAGCGTGCCGCGCGACGTTCGTAAGCGCCTCCTGGACGATGCGGTAGGCGGCCGTCTCGACCTCGGCGGGCAACTCGTCGACGTCGTCACTCGTCTCCAAGCGAATGCTGAGATTCGTGCGCCACGACTGGGAGTCGATGAGGGCCTGAACCGCACCCTTCAGTCCGATTTCGTCGATGAGCGGCGGGCGCAAGGCAAAGGAGAGCGTGCGGACGAGTCCGATCATGCGGTCGATGATCGCCGTCGTGTCGGTGACGCGCAGTCCCGCCGACTCGTCGAGGGGGACCTTCTCCAGCAGCTGCACGTTGATCTTGGCCGCGGTGAGAAGCTGTCCCATCTCGTCGTGGAGTTCGCGGGCGATTCGACGGCGCTCGTCTTCTTGTGCGACCTCGAGGCGGCGCGACGTCTCTCGGAGTCTCGCGACCGCTCCCTGCAGCGCGAGTTCCTTCGCTTGCGCCGCCATGAGCGCGTCCTCGCGAGCGCGCTGCAGGGCGGTGAGTTCCTTGTTGCGGCGCTCGAGAACGCGCGTGCGCCGTCGATGCCAAGCAAGGCCCGCGCCGAAGACGGCCGCGAGGACGAGTCCGCGGAACCAGATCGTGCGGTAGAAGGGCGGCACCACGCGGAGCGTCAGCGACAACGGAGGGTCGCTCCACTCGCCGCGCGCGCTGCGTCCGCGGATCTCGAGGCGGTGCTGGCCCGCCGGGAGGTTCGCGAAGGTCAGTTCCCGCGTGGCGCCGAGATCCGTCCACTCGGTCGCACCCTCGAGGCCACGGTAGGCGTAGCGATGGCGTCGATGCAGGTCGAAATCGAGCACCGCGAAGCGAAGGGTCAGAATGTCGCTCTGCGCGAGTCGGATCTCGCGAGGTGGCCACGTCGATGCTGTCTCGTTCGCGGATGCGCCGCGACGGAGAATCTCGCTGAACGCGATCGGCGATGGTTCGGGGTAGAGAAGAGGCGCCCCGTCCTCGACGACGACGAGTCCGCGTCGCGTACCGAAGAGCGCGCCTCGGCGGGAGCGAGTTCTGGCGCCCATGTTGACCTCGGCGGATGCCAGACCGTCCGCCGAGCCGTAGCTGAGAAAGAGCCCCGTATCCGGGGCGTGCCTCGTGAGCCCCCGCCTCGAACCGATCCACAGTGTGCCGTCGAGTTCCTCGACCAGGGCGGTGATGCTGTCGTCGAGGAGTCCATCGCGTGCCGTGATTCGCTCGAACTTGGCCTTCGTACCTGGGCCCACCTCGAGCGTGCGGAGAAGACCGCCTCCGCTGGTGCCGATCCAGATCGCGCCGTTGCACGTGGACTCGAGGATGTCGGTGATGAAAGGGTGCGGGACGGCTTCTGGATTCGCGGCGTCGACGGTGAGTCCGAGGGCGATGTCGCGCTCGCGGTCCACCAAGAAGAGCCCCGAGGAGCGCGTGCCCATCCAGAGCCGGCCGGCGCGATCCTCGTGAAGGGCGGTGACGAAGACGTTCTCGAGGGCCGTCCCGGAAGAATCCTCGATCGGGATCGTCTCGAAGGCCGTCTCGTCCTCGCTGAGGCGTTGCAAGCCGCTCACTCCCGAGCCGATCCAGACGCGGCCGCCGCGATCGACGAGGAGCGCGTGGTGGTAGCCCGGCGCGAGCGCTGTGGGATCGGCCGGATTCGGTTCGTAGGCCGTCACGGAGTCCTCGCTCTGGTCGATGACCAGCACGCCACGCGACGATCCGATCCAGAGACGTCCGTCCGGCGCGCGGGTGATGCGGAGCACTCCTGTGGCGACGCGCTGCGCGCTGTGCGAAAAACGAAAGCGGACGAGCTCAGTGGCGCCGGGATCGAGACGATCGAGTCCACCTCCGAACGACCCGACCCAGAGCGTACCGTCCGGATCCTCGTGAAGAGCCGAGATCTCCGGCACGGACATCAGTGCCAGACCGCCTCCCCGCAGCGAAAGCGTGCGGATTGCCGCGGGCCGTTCGCGGACACGAAGTAGTCCGTGACCTGCGCTACCAATCCACAACGTGCCGTCGCGATCGGTGCCGAGCGCGGTCGCGACTTTCCATGTCGATAATTCGGGCGGGGCAGCTGGCGTCGCGATCGTCGAAACGGAAGTCGTGCCGTCGTCGAAGCGGTAGACGCCCGAGAAGGAGGCGACCCACACGCCGCCCGCGGGATCGGCGAGGACGCGGGTCACGATGGACGGCGGACGGGGCTGGCCGTCGCTCCCGAGAAAGATCAGGCGTTCGAGTATCTTTCCATCCGCCGAAAGCCGCGCTCCACCGTCCCGCAGACCGATCCAGAGGCGCCGTTCCGCGTCGAAAGCGAGCGCGAAGGCGTCCGCCGTCGCGAGCGCATGCGAATCGTCCGGATCTACCGGAAGCTCGGTCACCGAGCCCGTCGATCGCGCGTAGCGCAAGACCCCGCCCCCGAGGACGGCCGCCCAGACGACATCGTCGGACTCCCGCGCGAGGGAGAGGACGAACTCCTGTCCCCGGCGTGGATGGTCCTGGGGAAGGAGCGGCACCCTCTCGATGTGGCCCGTGGCGACGTCGAGGAGGTTCAGGCCGAGCTGCGTACCGACCCAGAGCGATCCGGGATGAGCCGCCGCGATCGCGTAGACGCTGTTGCTGCTCAGCGACGCTGGGTTGCCGGGATCGTGTCCAAAGGCGACGAAATGCCCCCGCGCGCGGTCGAAGCGATGCAGGCCCCCGGAGTTGGTCCCGATCCAGAGCGTGCCCGACGCGTCCTCGAAGATCGATTTGACCCACGAATCGCGCAGCGAACCGGGATCTTCGACATCGTGCTGGTACCGCGCGAAATCGTAGCCGTCGTACCGGAAGAGCCCCTCGCGCGCGCCGATCCAGAGCATCCCCGACGAGTCGACGGTGAGCGCTTCGATCGACTCGACCGGCAGCCCGTCACGGGGGCCGAGCACCTCAGGGTCGAGCCGGTCGGCCAACGAGGCGGATCCGACGACCGAGGCGAGAGCGAGAGCGGCGACACGCACGGCGAACACCTTCCAGCGCCGCCGCGGAGAACTTGCAGGGTGTCCGTGAGCCGATCGCATTCGCCGAATGATAGGTGCGATCGCCCCCCATCTCGCCTGAACAGACTCTAACCAAACTGCTGACCCGGTCTTGGCTCCTGTTATCTCGCACACTTCCTTCTGGTGCCCACCAACGGTTGGAATCGCGGTCTCATCCGGGCGATATCCGCGTTTCTCGCTGCAATCTCCAGGAGGTTCGCCATGTCCCGCATCGCTTCCCTCGGGCTGTTCGTGCTCGTCTTCGCCCTTGCTGGTCCGGCGCTCTCCAACGATCGCGATACGAAGGTGCGGACGTCATGGTCCTCCGTCGTGGTCGACGTGCGCTTCGCGTCCCCGGCGCTGAGCGAGCGCGGTGACGGGACCGTCCTGGCCTGGGTGCCCACGCTCCGATCTCGCGCCGCGCGACCGGGGGCGCCGCTGCTCCCCGAGAAGCAGCTCTCAGTGCTTCTGCCTCCGGGGACTCGCGTTGCCTCCGTGCGCATCGACGGGGTCGCGGAGACGCACACCAGCGCCCTCCGTGTGGCCTGGGGGCAGCCGCCGAGGCCGATCGGGCACGAGGCGCTCGCAAGAGTCCCGGCGGATCCCGAGATCTACGCGAGCGACGCGCTCCACCCCGCTCGCGTCGCGCAGGTGGCGCGAGTGGGGCGCTTCCGCGGCTACTCCGTGGCAACCCTCGTCCTCGCGCCGGTGCAGGTGAGGCCCCGCCTCGGGAAGATCGTCTTCTGGTCGCGTATGAGCGTCACCCTGGAACTCGAGAAGGACCCCGCCGCGCTCGCCGCGACGCCGCGCGGACTCGTCGAGGACGCGCTCGCGTTGGCCAAACTCGTCGCCAATCCGGATGCGGCCTCGCTCTACGACGCGCCCACCGCGAAGAGCGCGAGCGAGCCCTACCTGATCGTCTGCGCGGACTCGCTCTGCGCCAGTTTCGAGCGGCTGCTCAACCATCGCGCTGCGCACGGCATGGCGGGCCGCATGCTCTCCGTCTCCGCCATCGAAGCCGCCTACAGCGGTCCCGACACGCCCGCGAAGATCCGCGAAGCCATTCGCGAGGCGTACGCGACGCGCGGGACGACGCACGCGCTGCTGGCCGGCGACGACGTCGGCAACGGCGGCGAGACGCTCGTCCCCTATCGCGGTTGTCTGCTCGATGCGGGCGGCTACCGCTATACCGACGCGCCCGTCGATTTCTACTTCGGCGCCCTCGACGGCTCCTGGAACACCGATGGGGACACGGTTTGGTGCGAGCCCGATGAGATCGACTACTTCTCGGAAGTGCACATCGGGCGTGCCACCGTGGACACGCCTGCAGAAGCCGACCGTTTCATCGACAAGGTTCTGGCCTACGAGGCGGGACTCGCGGCCGATCGCCAGCGCGATCTCGTCTGGATCGGCGAGTCGCTCGACGCGTCCACCTGGGGCGGCGATTCGAAGGACGTGACCGCGGCGCTCGTCCCCGCGGACGAGTACGAGATCTCGCGGCTCTACGATCGTGAGGGCACCTTTTCACGGCAGAACGTGATCGCGGCGCTCAATCGCGGGCCGCACCTGACGAATCATCTCGGGCACGCCAACTCGAGCTACGTGATGGGCATCTACAGCAGCGACGTGGACGCGCTCGTCAACGAGTCGCCGTTCTTCTCGTACACGCAGGGTTGCGACGCCGGCGCGTTCGACCAGAAGTTCAGCGGTTCGTCCGAGGCCGTTTCCGAGCATTTTATTTTCGCGGAGCACGCGGCGTTCGGCATCGTCGCCAACGTGCGCTACGGGTGGTATTCGCCCGGAGCGACCAACGGCCCGAGCCAGTATTTCGATCACGAGTTCTACGACGCGCTCTTCACCGAGAATCTCGACACGCTGGGCGCGGCGAACGACGACGCGCGGCACGACAACGCCGCTCTCTCGCAAGGAGACGAATACCTGCGTTGGTGCTTCCTCGAAACCAACCTGCATGGCGATCCGGCGACGCCGGTGGCCGTTGGCAGGCGCTTCCGCGTGAATGCGACGCGTGTCATCGACGTGGACCCGCTTCACGGCAACGCCAACGGCATGGCCGATCCCGGCGAGGTCTTGCGCCTGGCGGTCACGCTCGAGAATACACGAGGAGAGGACGCCGCTGGCGTCGAAGGGCGGCTCTCGTCGGGTCTCGCCGGGGTCGTGGTTCACGATCCGTATGCGGCGTGGGGACTCGTCGAGGCGCACGCCGCGCAGGAGAACGCGCCGCCGCACTTCACCTTCGAGGCCGACGTGCCCTGCGGAACCTTCGTCCCCTTCCAATTGGAAATCGTCGACGCCAGCGGCGAGTCCGAGTCGCTCTCTTTCACCGTGCTCATGGGGGAGCGGACGCAGCGGGTCCTCTTCGAGGACGACTTCGAAGAGGACCATGGATGGGCGCATTCGGGAACGTGCAGCGACGGCGCGTGGGAGCGCGGCGAACCTCGCGGCACGCTGAACGGCGCGGAGCCCGCGAATCCCGACCTGGATGCGAGCCCGGACCCCGGCACTCTCGCCTTCGTCACGGGCAACGCGGGGCTCTCGGCGACGGACGACGACGTCGATCACGGGACCGCTTTGCTCACCAGTCCCGCGCTCGATGCGTCGGGCTATCTCGACCTGCGCGTGTCGTATCAGCGCTGGTACTACATCTCGCCCTACACGACGCCCCCCTCGAACACGCTGCGCGTCGAAGCCAGCGGCGACGACGGCGAGACGTGGGTCGAACTCGAGCGCGTCGTGAGCACGGAGACGCCGTGGGCGGCGAAGACGTTCCCGCTCGAGAGCGCGATTCCGCTCGACACCGTGCGTCTGCGCGTCGTGGCCGAGGAGATAGCGATGGGTACGCGCGACGTGATCATCGAGGCCGGGCTCGACGAGGTGCGCTTCGAGGGGACGTGGACGCGCTGCGAAGACTTCGTTCCGCCGGCGCTCTCTCCACCCGCTCCCGTGGGCGCGACCCTCACCGCGACCCGCTCGGGCGAACACGTGATGCTCACTTGGCTGGCCCCGCCCGAGGATCCCGCTCACGGCCCCGCGACTTTCTATCGCGTCGAGCGCGCGTTGCTGCACGAGGCGCTCTGGCTGCCGCTGGGTGAGCCTTTGGCCGAGCAGTGGATGGACTGTGGCGCCTGCGCGGACGGGATCTCGTATCAATACCTGGTGACGGCGGGCAACGCGGCGGGCCCCGAGGTCCCCTGATCCCCGGGGGGTGTGCAGGAGGCGAGGCCGCCCCTTTCTGGTGATGGCGGCTCTCGCCCCGTTCTCGCGTTCTCCCTTTCGAGGACCGGCGGCTAACGGCGTCCAGTCACGCTGTTAGAATGGTCGTCGGCGACAGAGGGGATGCGATGTCCGCACCGAGCGAAGTCACGGTTCTGCTCCAGGCTTATCGCGACGGAGACCGCGCCGCATTTGATCGGCTCGTCCCGCTCGTCTACGGCGACCTGAAGCAGATCGCCCGCAGGCTGCTTCGGGGGCGAGCTGTCGGCCAAACGCTCTCGGCGACGGGTGTCGTACACGAGGCCTGGCTGAAACTCGTCGATCACACCGGCGCGAGTTGGAACGATCGCGGGCACTTCCTCGCGGTCTCCGCGCGCGCGATGCGCCAAGTCGTCATCGACTACGCGCGCGAAAAGAAAGCCGCGAAGCGCGGAGGCAACGCCGCGCTCGTGACGCTCGACGAGGCCTCGGTCATCGACGACACCGAGACGACGTGGGTGCTCGCAGTCGACGAGGCCATCCGTAAGCTCGGAGAGCACAGCGAGGATCTCGCGCGGATCGTGGAGTGCCGCTTCTTCGGGGGCTACAGCGAGCAAGAGACAGCCGATGCGCTGGGACTCTCGTTGCGTACCGTGCAACGCGGCTGGCCGCGGGCGCGGGCCTGGCTGAAGGAGGTCCTGCGAACCGTGGAGGCCGGCGAGGGGCAGAGTGGAGGCGGGTGACCTCTTCGCGAGGGCCGACGCCCTTCTCGAGCGGGCTCTGGACAGGCCCCGCCAGGAGCGGATCGCATTCCTGAGTCGCGAGGCGCGGGGCGAACCCGCGTTGCTCGCGCTCGCGCTGCGCCTCCTGGAGGATGCCGAAGAAGACGACCCGCGGCTGGCGACGGGCGCGGCCTTCGCGGGCGGACTCGCCCTGGCGCTGGAAGACGACGAAAGCGGCGAGGCCCTGCAAGCCGGGACGCTCGTTGGTGCCTATCGAGTCGTGCGCGAACTCGCCCGCGGCGGAATGGCTGTGATCTACCTCGCCGAGCGCGTCGACGGCAGGCTCGACCAGCAGGTCGCCCTCAAGGTCATCAAACGCGGTCTGGACACCGAAGAGGTTCTCGCGCGCTTCCGTCAGGAGGGGCGCATCATGGCGCTCGCACGCCACGCGAACATCGCGCGCGTCTTCGACGGGGGCGTCACGGCGGACGGGCGGCCGTTCTTCGCGATGGAGTATGTCGACGGTCAGCCGATCGACGAGTATTGCGATGCGCGGCGCCTCTCGATCGAAGAGCGCATCAAAGTCTTTCTCGAAGCCGCTCGCGCCGTCTCGTACGCGCATCGGAATCTCGTCGTCCATCGCGACATCAAGCCCTCGAACATCCTCGTCTCGCGTGAAGGACACGTGAAGCTGCTGGACTTCGGTATCGCGAAGATCCTCGCCGGAGAGGGCGACGCGGGGCTGACGCGGACCGGCGGACGTTTCGTGACGCCCGCGTACGCGAGCCCGGAGCTGCTCACCGGGCACGACGTGTCGACCGCCTCCGATGTCTATCAGCTCGGCGTGCTGCTCTACCTGCTCCTGACGGGCACGCTGCCGCATCGCGCGGAGAGCACGGGGGAGGCGCTGCTGCGCGCGGTCGCGATCGATCCGCCAGGGCGACCGAGCGACTCGCTCGGTGACGCCGACGACGGCGGCGCGCTCGAATCGTCCCTCGCGGCCTTGCGGGACACGACCCCGGCGCGCCTGCGGCGCCGGCTCCAGGGCGATCTCGACACGATCGTGCTCATGGCGCTACGGAAGGAGCCCGAGCGGCGTTACGGCTCGGTGGACCGTCTCGTCCTTGATCTCGAGCGGCACCTCGCGGGCCGCCCGGTCTCCGCCCGGCCGGACACGCTGCGCTACCGCGTTTCGCGGCTCATCGCGCGCAATCCCGCCGCGTCGTCGCTGGCCGCGGGACTGATCTTCGCGCTCGCGGCGGGGACGTTCGTCCTCGCGCTGCAAGCCGGGCGGCTCGCGCGCGAGCGCGACCGCGCCAACGCGGAGGCGCAGGCCGCGGAGCAGGTGACGGAGCTTCTCGTCGGGCTCTTCCAAGCATCCGACCCGGAGATCACGCTCGGCCGCGAACCGAGCGCGCGAGAGATCCTCGAGCGAGGCGCGACGGCGCTGGAAGAGTCTCTCGCCGGCGAGCCGCTCGTCCGGGCTCGCCTCGAGATGGCGATCGGACGCATTCGCGAGAACCTCGGGCTCTGGAGTGCGGCCGCGGAGAGCTACGAGACAGCTCTCGCGCTGCGCGAACGGGAACTCGGCGAGCGGCACGTGGACACCGCTCGTTCGCTCGCCGCGCTCGCGCAAGCGCGGCTCTGGGAAGGGCGCCTCGACGAGTCGGAGCGACTCTTCGAGCAGGCGATCGGCGTTCTCGTGGCTCTGCGCGGCCCGGCGCACCAGGACACTCTCGGCGCGCAACATGGACTGGCCAGCGTGGCGTGGACGCAGGGCCGCTACGACGTTGCGGAGCGGATCTACGAGGCGATCCACCGGGCTCGCCGCGAACGACTCGGCGACAAGGATCCGAAGACGCTCGATGCCCTCAACAGCCTCGGGCTCGTCGATCTGCGCCTCGGCCGGTTCGAGGCAGCGGAAACACGTCTCCGGCAAGTGCTCGAGGCTCGGGAGCGCGTGCTGGGGGCGGATCATCCGCACACTCTGATGTCGCTCAACAACGTGGGCTATGTCCTCACTCAGCAGGGCCGCCACGACGACGCCGTCGCGCTCTACGAGCGCGCCCTCGAAGCTCAGACGCGCGTGATCGGCGCGACGCATCCCGACACGCTCAACACGATGACGAATCTCGCGGAGTCGCGCTTCGCGCTCGGGCAGCGCGACGAGGCGACGGAACTCTTCGGGCGCGTTCACGAGGCGCGTGCCTCGACTCTCGGCGAGACTCACCCGGACACGCTTTCCGCGCGCATCAACCTCGGCGTTCTCGAACGCGAGGCGGGACGGCTCGACCCCGCCCGCGAGACGTTGAGCGCGTCGCTCGCGGCGTGCGAGACGAAGCTCGGTTCCGACCATCCGCTGACGATGCTCGCGCTCGAGAACCTGGCGGACGTCCGGCTGCGCCTCGGCGATCTCGACGAAGCGGAAAGCGCGTACACGCGCTGCTTCGCGGTGAGGTCGGAAGCGTTGGGGCGGGGGCATCGGGACACGCTCGACGCGCAACTCGGGCTGGCGCAGGTCGCGCTCGCGCGCGGGGATCACGATCGTGCGGCGCTGATCGTCCTCGAGGCGCTCGACGCCGGACTCGAGCCGTCTCGTCTCGAAGAAACGAGCCGCCTTGCGCCCGTTCTCTCGGATCCCCGCGTCGCGGCGCGGTTACCCTGATCGTCAACCGAAACGCAAGCCGAAGCGGCGGCAGATGTCCTCGGTTTCTTCCATGCGGAACTCGAGTCCGTAGTCCGCCGCGAGTCCTTCGATCGCGATCGGGTCGATGCCGCCTCGCAGCAGTGGCGAGAGCTTTCTGAAGTAGCCTTCGAATCCCGCCGGGACGATCAACTCGATGAATAGCAGCGGCTCGCTGCCGGCGTTCCAAAACGTATGCCACTGATGCCGCGGTTTGAGCACGTAGCTTCCCGCGGTCGCTTCGACGACATCGTCGCCGAGGAGCGCTCCGAGCTTTCCCTCGAGAACGATCGAGAGTTCGTCTTCGCGCGAGTGGCGATGCAGGGGCGCCGCCAGAGCACCGGGCGGAAGGGTGTGCTCGACGATCGCGAGCAACCCCGCGGTGTCGGATCCCGCGACCTTGTGGATGGTGCCCAGTCGGTCGAGTGGAAGGTCGGCGCCTTGCCCGGGCGCCACGACGAAGGGTCTCGCGTGTGTACGTGACGTTGTCATGGTCTCTCCTCGACGAGAGCGTGTCGAGCCGCTCTCGATGAGGAGAACGCGAGATCACGCGAAGAAGCGTCAGGTGCGGCCGGCCTCGAACGATCGACGCCGGCGGCAGGAGTGCCACCGGCGTCGGAAGATGCGTGCGATCGCGAGGCTGTCAGCGGGCTCGGCGGGCTCCGCGCGCGGGACGCGCCTTGGCTTTCGGCTTTGCCTTGCCGCTCTCCGCGCCAGCAGCGGGTTCGCGCGTGCGGCTGCCCTCGCGCTTGACCTGGTTGCCTTCGCGCGTGGTCGTGCTTTCGCGCGTCGTGCGACCGCCCTTGGGGCCGATGGTCTCACCTTGATGCGTGACCTGATTGCCGTCCTTCGTCCACGTGTCCTGGCTCTGGACTTGGCCGCCGTTGGGACCGGTGCGCGTCGCATCGCGCGTGACGGTGTTGCCGTCGCGCGTCGTCGCGGCTTCGCGCGTGCTCGTGCGGCCGTTGGGCCCCGTGGTCGAGCCTTCACGCGTGACGGTGTTACCGTCCTTGGTCCACGTATCGGTGCTCGTCACGGTCTTGCCGTTGGGCCCCGTCGTCGAACCTTCGCGCGTGACCGTATTGCCGTCTTTCGTCCACATGGCGTCGTGGGTCGCGGTCCTGCCGTTGGGCCCCGTGGTCGAGCCTTCGCGGGTGACGGTGTTGCCGTCCTTGGTCCAGGTGTTCTGCGAGGAGACGGTCTTGTCCTCGGGGCCCGTGGTCGAGCCTTCGCGCGTGACGGTGTTGCCCTCACGCGTCGTCGTCGCTTCGCGGGTCGCGATGCCGCCGTTCGGTCCGACGGTGGTGCCCTGACGAGTCACGGTGTTGCCGTCTTTGGTCCAGGTGTCGGTGCTGTTGACTTGCTTGCCATTGGGTAGCGTTGTGGTGCCCTGACGGACGGTCTTGTCGCCGTCTTTCGTCCACGTCACCTCTTTGGACGATTTGCGGGCGCTCGCGTCGGCGTCGGGCTCGCTCTGGTTGGCGGGCGGGGGATTCTGCGGAGGTTCTTCCGCGAACGCGGGCAGAGCGACGAGGGCAAAAGCGAGAAGCGCCGTTCCAACGAGTGCGTGATTTCGGTTCATTGGTTCGTGTCTCCCTCGGATGACCTTCCGGGAATTTCGGCCTCGGCTCATCGCTGGGCCATCTCCCGTCCCCTAGTCGGTGCCGCTCCCGCGGCATGCCGACAAGACGGGGGAGACCGGGCCGGGTTGACATCGGCCCGAGCAAGCGAACGCCGTGAATTCTCGCGAACGGGCTCACTCAGCTTCGGATCGCGGGGGCAAGGGGTTTCTGTGAAGCGTTCACCCGGCCGGGCCACGTCGAGGGGTCGAACGGTACGCAGAAAAGTGTTGAGCGATTCTCGGACACACAGTACGATCAAAACGATGAAAGCGATCACGAGTAAGAAATAAAGGAAGGTTTAGCCAAAGCCGAGGATGATCGCCTGCCTGCCCCCGGCGGTATAGAGAGGCCGTTTGGGAGACCCTCCTCCCGCATCGGAGGTAGGACGAGCCATCGTGGGGGTACGCGTCCTCGGAGAAACCAACCGCGTTCGATGACCGCCGACGCGCGTCGGCGAAGGAGAGTGACGACCATGCCAGCGAAGAACCTCTTCTGGACGGCCGCGACGATCTCGACGCTGCTCGCCCTTGGATGCGCTCCCGCGCCGGCCCCCGAGACGGCCGCGCCCACCCCGCCGCCCTTGGTGAGCGCGGTCACGACCGCGGCCGATCAGGCCGCTCTCACGCCGAACCAGGTCCTCGCGGAGCTCAAGGCGGGCAACGAGCGCTTCGTGCAAGGGAACCTGACCGCGCGGGACTATCGCGCCCAGGTGGCCTCGACGGCCGCGGGTCAGTATCCCAAGGCCGTGATCCTCTCGTGCCTCGACTCGCGGATTCCGCCCGAGATCGTCTTCGATCAGGGAATCGGTGACCTCTTCGTGGCGCGCATCGCGGGCAACTTCGAGAACGAGGACATCCTCGGTTCGATGGAGTTCGCCACGAAGGCAGCGGGAGCGAAGCTGATCGTCGTGCTCGGACACACCGCCTGCGGTGCGGTCAAGGGCGCCTGCGACAATGTTCAGCTCGGCAATCTCACTGCCATGCTCGAGAACTTCGAACCCGCGCTCGCGGCGAGCCAGGGCGTGGAAGGCGAGAAGAACTCGAAGAACGACGCCTACGTGACTGCGGTCACCGACGCCAACATCCGCCAGACGATGCGCGACATCGTCGAGCGCAGTCCGGTGCTCGCCGAACTCGTAGCGGGAGGATCGGTCGCGATCGTGGGAGGTCTCTACGACCTCGGCACGGGCCAGGTGAACTGGATCGAGGGCTGATCAGGCACCGATTCTTCGAATCGAGTCCTCGGGAGGCCTTCTCGGGGGCCGGGATCGGCGTATAACCTCTCGGTTCTGCGCCACCCCGGCCCCTCGCCCAAGGAGCCTCCCATGCTATGTCGTCAACAGGCCCTCTGCTCGCTCGCTCGGATTCTGCTCGCGCTCTTCGCCCTCGCGCTGGTCCCCGCGGCCTCCGCTCACGGCGGAGGTTCCGTCGAGCCCCGGCTCGAGCAGGGTGCGCTCTGGCGCATCGCGGTGCCGCTGGCGGATCCGGCGCGGCAGCTGCCCGTGCTGCGCGCGATGGAACTCGACGTCCACGGCTTTTCCAACAAGGAGCAAGAGGCCTACCTGCTCGTGGACGAGCTCGAACTCGCGCGCCTGCGGCTGATGGGCTACCAGCCGGCGATCCTCGAGGACATGACGCCCACCGATGCAGGGACCGACGCGCTCTCCGACTACCTCGATCCCGTCGAGGTCATCGCCGCCATCGACGACGCGGCTGCTTCGTATCCGGCTATCGCCGAGCGCTTCGACTATCCGTATCTCACGGCCGAAGGCCGCACGATCGCGGGCATCAAGATCTCCGACAACGTCACCGACGACGAAGCGGAGCCGCGCATCGTCTTCGTCTCGCAGCATCATGCGCGCGAAGTGATGACGCCCGAGATTCTCGTGGACCTCATCCAGCGGCTCACCGCGGGCTACGGCGTGGATCCCGAACTGACGCGCTTCGTCGACGATTACCAGATCTACATCGTGCCGAATCACAATCCCGACGGAACGGCCTACGTGTTCGCAGGCAACACTGGCTGGCGGAAGAACCGCCGCAACAACGGCGACGGCAGCTTCGGCGTCGACAACAATCGCAACTACGCGTACTCGTGGGGGCCCGACGGCTGCAATGGTTCTTCGGGATCGCCCTCGTCGGATACGTACCGCGGTCCCTCCGCGGGATCAGAGCCCGAGACGCGCGGGCTCGTCGACCTCGTGCATTCCTGGCATCCGTCCTTGAGCCTCACCTACCACACCTACAGCGAACTGGTCCTGCATCCCTTCGGCTGCTCGCCGGCTCTCCCGGACGATCCTGATCTGCGCGCGCATCGCGAGATCGGCTCGATGCTCGCGGCGTCGATCGAGAACGACGCCGGGACGGGCTGGTACGAGATGGGGACGCCCTACGAACTGCTCTACGAGGTCGATGGCGACAGCGATGGATGGCTTCATGCCGTCGGCGGGACCGTCGCGTTCACGATCGAGATGAACGCGTCGATCCAGGGATTCCAGCCGGACTACGCGACCTGGCGCGACGACACGGTAGCGCGGAACCGCGAAGGGTTGCACTGGCTGCTGCGGCGGCTCGGGCAGGGGGCGGTCGCGGGCGTGGCGCGCGATGCATGCACGGGTGATCCGCTCGCGGCCGAGGTGGGAATCGTCGAGCAGTCGTTGACGCATCAACAGGAGCCTCGGACGGCAGTACCCAGCAACGGATTCTTCCATCGCCTCCTCGAGCCCGGTGAGTACACCTGGTTCGGGACGCGCGGCGGCTATCACGAGCAGCGGTGGCCGGTGACGGTGGCGCGCAAGCCCGTGGCGCGGGATCTATGGATGGTACCGGTCGGCCAGCGCGGTCTCGATCTGGCGGCCTTGAGCGTCGAAGAGATCGGCGGCGATCTCGACGGGCGGCTCGACCCCGGCGAAGAAGCTTGGCTGCGGCCGACGGCCTACGCGACGGGCGACGCGGTAACGGGCGTGACGGCCGTGCTCGCGGGCGCGGATCCCTACGTGGAGATCCTGGATGGGGACGCTTCCTTCGCCGACCTCCCTGCTGGCGGGCAGGTCGTCGCGGGTGATGCCTTCCGCGTGCGCGTCCTCGCCGATGCTCCCGACGGGCACGAGGCGGCGTTCACGGTGACCTTCGCGGCGGCCGAGACGCTCTGCCGAGCGGAGGCTGCGACCACGCTGCCGGTGACGCGAAGTCTCTTCGCGAGCGCGTTCATCGAGGAGACGCTCGACGTGGATCCGGGCTGGACGGCGACGGGCGGTCCAGACGGCTGGGAGTTCGGCGAGCCGCTGGGAAGCGGCGGCACGAGTGGGCCCGATCGCGGATATACGGGCGACACGGTCTATGGAACGAATCTCGACGGCAACTACGGCACCGCGGCGACCGAGTATGTCCTCACGACGCTGCCGTTCGATCTGCAGGGACTGCGCACGGGCGAATTGATCTATCGCCGCTGGCTGAACAACGAGACCGCATACGACATCGCGCGCATCGAGACCTCGATCGACGAGAACGAGTGGATCGAGGTGTGGCGCGGATTCGGCCGCGACACGGCGTGGATGGACGAGCGGCTGCCGCTTCCGGAGGCCGTGCTCGGCGCGCCGCAGGTATGGTTCCGCTTCGTGCTACGGCAGGACGGCGGCGGGAGCGGGAGCGGCTGGTATATCGACGACGTGCTCATTGCCGGGGAGAGCACGCTGACGGCGGGCGGGCGGTTGAAGTACGAGGCGCACGCGATCGTCGAGAGCGACCCACTCTACGGCAACGCCGACGGAGCGCTCGACGCGAACGAGACCGCGACGCTGCCGGTGACCATCCGCAGCACGCGCAGCGTCGGTGCGACGGGCGTGACGGCCGTGCTGCGCACGAGCGCGCCCGGCGTCGAGATCAGGAACGGCGTTGCGTTCTATCCAAGTGTCCCAGCGGGCGGCGTCGTCGAGTCGCTCGCGCCGCACTTCTCTTTCGCCGTGGGGCCGGATTGCGGGCTCGTGATCCCCTTCGACCTGGAGGTGCGCGCCGACGACGGTTCGACGAGCACGAGCCGCTTCACCGTCGCGGTCGGCACACTGGCGCCGTCGACGCTCCTCGTCGATGACATGGAAATCGACCGCGGTTGGATCGCCGAGAGCGACGGAACCGACGGTAACTGGGAGCGCAACGATCCGCGGGCGGCGTACAACTCGGGCGAGATGACCAACCCCGAAGATGACCACACGCCGGTGCCCGGCGTCGCGGCGTGGGTGACGCGCAACGTGCCGCCGCCGACGCAGGCGCCGCCCGATGTCGCCGAGGTCGACGGCACGCAGAGGCTCGTCTCGCCGGCGCTGCTCGCGGCGGACTTCGCGACGCTGAGGCTGACGTTCTGGCGGTGGTTCTACACGGGCGGCGGGCCCGGCCCCGACCGGCTGCGCGTCGAGGTCAGCAGCGACGGAGGCTTCGAGTGGGTGTTCGTCGACGAAATCGGCACCAAGGCTAACGTGTGGACGGAGGACGTCTTGGACCTCACGGCGGTCGTTCCGTTCACCGACGACTACCGTGTGCGCTTCGTGGCCACAGACGGCGGCGGCGAGAGCATCGTCGAGGCCGGCATCGATGACGTGCTGATCGAAGGCGATGCTTGGTTCTGCGACGTCGTGAGCCTCGGCGACCTCGAGGCCCCCAACCCCGTCGGCGCGACGCTGCTCGTCTCGCGCTTTGGGTTCGACGTCCGCCTCGACTGGACCGCGCCCGCCCAGGATCCCGCGCACGGCCCCGCGACGCTCTACCGCGTCACACGAAGCGAGAACCCGCAGGGCGGCTTCACCGAGATCGGGGCACCGACCGCGCCCCTCCACGTCGACCTCGGCGCGGCGGGCCCCTCGCGACCGTCCCTCTACACCTACCTCGTCACCGCCGAGAACAGCGGCGGCACCGAGTAACCCTCTCTCCCCGAGCCGCTCGAACAGCGGGGACAGTCGACTTAGGGGGACAGTCACCCTAAGTCGCCTGTCCCCCTAAGTCGCCTGTCCCCCTAAAGTCGCCTGTCCTCGGGGGGTCAGGCGGCGTCTGAGGTGTCGGCGACGAGGGTGGGGGCGCCCTGGAACGCGCGGCGTTGGTGCGCCGTGCGAACTTGGCCGCGGATGTCGGCTTGGCCGATCGCGACGAGCAGGCGAATGAGCCACCAAGCGGGATCCCACTCGCCCTTCGCCATCGCGAGCTTGGGGGCAGCGGGGTAGGCGTGGTGGTTGTTGTGCCAGCCCTCGCCCGCCGTCAGCCACGCGATCCACGACACGTTGGTCGCGGTGTTGTCGAAGTTCCGGTAGCCGAACCAGTGGCAGATGCTGTTGATCGCGCCCGAGAAGCCGATGTAGAGCACCGCGTGGAGCCAGAAGGTGAAGATCCCCGCTCCGACGCCAAGGGCCAGCGAAAGGACGGTCATCGATGTGACCGGTCCGAGGAACCAGAGCCCGTCGAACACGAAGCGGTCCCAGCGATCGGCGGGCAGGTCGTTGAGGTAGCGGCGCAGGGTCTCGGGGTTCTTGCCCTCGCGCCGGTAGAGGAAGTAGTTGATCGCGAGCACGCGCCACACGCTTCCGTGCACGTATGGACTGTGCGGATCGCCCTCGACGTCGGTATAGCGATGGTGCTTGCGATGCACGGCCACCCACTGCCGCCGACTGATGCCGATCGACAGCCACAACCAGAAGCGGAAGAGCAGGTCGGCACCGTTCCCAAAGCGAATGCCGCGATGCGCGAGCCCCCGGTGCAGGTAGATCGTCGTAGCGAGCGACGTGATGTAGA
>CAZPJJ010000003.1:0-25472 GCA_964586535.1 uncultured Acidobacteriota bacterium
CAGGTTCATCGATCCCTCGCGCCGCGAATCATGGCCCATTCCCGCGAGCCGTCAAATCGGGCGGCGGCGACAGTTTGCCGACAGAAAACGAGGCAGGGCCGTGGCCCCGCCTCGTTGGTTGGTGCTCGTTCGAGAATCTGGTGCTGCGTCAGAACTTGTTGTCGCCGTCGAGCAGGCCGCCGAGGCCGCCCAAGAGCGACCCCTCGCCGCGGCTCCCGCCTTTCTGGGGCGCGGCTTGCAGCATGCGGCCCGCCAGCCGCGAGAAAGGCAGCGACTGCATCCACACGTGACCCGGCCCGCGCAGCACGGCGAAGAAGAGACCCTCGCCGCCGAAGAGCGCGCTCTTGATGCCGCCCACCTGCTGGATGTCGAAGTCGACGCTCGCCGTGAACGCTACGATGCAGCCGGTGTCGACATGCAGCATCTCGCCCGCGCGCAGCTCGCGCTCGACGATCGTGCCGCCCGCGTGGAGGAAGGCGAGGCCGTCGCCTTGCAGCTTCTGCATGATGAAGCCCTCGCCGCCGAAGAGGCCGGTGAGGATCTTGCGCTGGAAGTGAATGCCCACCGACACGCCGCGCGCCGCGCAGAGGAAGCTGTCCTTCTGGCAGATGATCGTGCCGCCGAAATTCGAGAGCGTGAGCGGAATGATGTTGCCGGGGTAGGGCGCGCCGAACGCGACGCGCGCCTTGCCCTGCCCTTGATGCGTGAAGACCGTCATGAAGAGGCTCTCGCCGGTGAGCAGGCGCTTGCCCGCGCCGACGAGCTTGCTCATGAAGCTTCCCTGCTGGCTCTCGTTCGACGCGTCGCCGAAGACTGTCTGCAATTGGATCGCCGGATCCTTGAACATCATCGCGCCCGCTTCGGCGACGGCGCTCTCGCCCGGATCCAGTTCGATCTCGACGAACTGCATCTCGGCGCCCTTCACCTCGAAGTCGATCTCGTCCGAGGTGCGCTGTGAGACCGGCGGCGGCATCGGGCGGCCGGCGCTCGGTCCCGCGGCGGCGCCGGCGAGCTCGGTGACCTTGCCGATCGGCATCCACTCGCCGAAGCCCTCGCGCCACACGTGGCCGTTGGGACGCTGCTGCGCCTGCATGCGCGCGCCCGCGTCGTCGAGCGGACCGATCTGGTTACCGTCGTAAGAGAAAAACCACTGAGCCATCGTCGTCTCCCTCCGTGCGCGCTCCGCGCGCCTGCCTCGCGAGTCTGCTCGCGCTCACGCCTCGATGTCGAGTTGATCGTGGATGCGGCGCACAGCCTCGGGTGAGAGCCCAAGCGAGCGCGCGAGCACCGCAAGGTAGCCGCGCTCGGCTTCGGTGTCGATGTCGATCGCCAGGCACGAGGCCGCGTAGACCTGCTCGGCCATGAAGGGCGTCTTCGCGCCGAGCACGATCGTGTGCATCGCCGGCGGCGAGGCGAGCAGGGCCTCGAGATGTCGGATGCCCTCGTCGTCCGAGTCGGCTTCGCGGGCGCGATCGAGAACGAACGCGCGCTCTTCGTCGTCGATGACGCCGTCGGCCGCGGCCGCGGCGATCATCGCGCGCACCAGCAGGGCGGCGTCGTCGTTGGTCAGCTCGTGCGGCTGCGGAGGTGCACCGCTTGCGACGGTCGCCGGCGTGGCGCCGGGCGGGGGCGGCGGGGGCATGGCGCCGGTCGCGCCCGGCTGAGGCGGCGGCGGCGGCATCGGCCCCGGGACGCTCCCCGGTTGGGGCGGCGGCGGGACGGAGCCGGTCGCGGCGTTCTTGTTGGCGAAGTGCTGATAGGCGGCGGCCGCCAGCGCCGCGACGCCCGCCCCGATCGCGACTTTCGTCCCGAGCCCCATGCCGCGCGACTTGTACTTCTTCTTCTTGTACGGCTTCTGGTAACGGCCGCCGAAGCCAACGTTGTCGGAGACGGCGTCCCGGATGAGCTTGCCGAGGAGTTGCTGAGGATCGAACACGGGCGGGTCCTCCTTGGAACGCCGCTGATTGTCGTACACGGCGGCGAGCCGTGCCTACGCATCGGGTGAACGGCGCTTGCGCGGCGCCTGCAGGTTGGGGGGGGGAAGTCCGGGCGCTTCCAGCGCTGACCGGGTTACTCGAGCCGCAGCCAGATCTCGTTGCGCCGCATGAAGGGCAGCGTGAACGGCGAGTCGTAGCGCGAGAGGACGGGCTCGCCTGTCGTCCTCAGGCCCGCCTCGTCGACGGCGGTGCGGAGAGCCGCGAGGTGGGTCTCGTAGTTGGACTGTGTCCAGCGGCCCGAAAAGCGCACGACGGCGAGACGTTGCGTGGGGATCTCGCGCACCCGGACGCGCCCATCCGTGGGTTGGGGCACGGTCTCCAGCGTGAAGCGCCGCGGCAGCACGAAGTGCACGAGGAACCCGCCCTCGACTGACTCGTTCGTGACCGGCGCGGTCATCTCGATCTTCGCGGGCTTCTCCTCGCGCGTGACCGGCGCCGTCATCTCGATCTTGCGCTCGCCGCTGTTGGCGCCCGAGATGTAAGCGAAGAGCAGCCGGAACGCCTCGCCATCGGCGCGCTCGCGCGGGCCGGGGTGGAGCACCTCGGCGACCAGGTAGGGCGCGTAGCGGCGGATTTCGATGCCGCCCACGGTCGTCTCGACGGTGTACGCGGGCTCTTCGATCGCTCGCGCGGGAAGGGCGGCGAAGAGGCCGAGCGCGGTCGCGGCGAGGATCACGATGTCGGTTCGCATGGCGTCTCCGGCCTCCCGGCGAGCGAGGCTCGCGTGGGAACTCTCTCCACGGACGCTAGCAGCGAAGCTGGATCGGTCAAGGCGAGGTGGAGTGCCGGCGCCACCAGGCGAGCCCAAGGAGAGCCGCCGCCACGGCCACGGCGGCGACGAGCACCTGGGGGTTCTCGAGCCATCGCCGATCGGAAGGCGCGAGCCGCGCGCTGCCGTCGCCGATGACGACGAGCCCCGCCCATACCGACGCGGGCCGGCCGTCCTCGCGGAGCGCGCGCTTCGCGCCCGCGAGCGCCTGCGCGAGAGACTCGCCGCCGGCGAGGCGGCGCGTCAGCGCGTCGACGGCGCGCTCCGCGTCGGTATCGCGCAGCGGCCAGAGACTCGCCACCACGGCGGACGCGCCCGCTTCGAGGAAGGCACGCGAGAGCGCGAGCGGTCCCTCGCCGCGCAGGACCTTCCCGCTGGCGCCTCGGCACGCCGAGAGAATGACGATTTTCCTTTGCAGCGGGAGCGACACGATGTCCGCGGCCTGGAGCAGGCCGTCCTCCCGCGCCTGATCCGGCGCGAGCACGACCGCCGAGCGCTGCGGCTGCTCGTCGTCGACGACGGCGTGCGCCGCGATGTGCAGCACCGCGAAGCGATCGAGCGCGGCCGCCTTGAGGCGCGTCTCCGAGGCCGCGGGACCGATCCACGCCTCGCTCGCGCCGCCGAAGCGCGCGGCGACGGAGCGAGCCTCGCCGTGCGCCCGCGGCAGGGGAGGGAGCGCCGACCAGCCTTCCGGGGCCGATCGCTCCCGCGCGCTCGCGCCGTGCGAGTCGCCGTTCCAGTCCGCCGGTACTTCCGAAGCGCCGAGCGCGAGCGCACCAGCGAGAGCGCCGCGTGGAGCCGAGGCGCGTGCCCGCAGCCACACGGCGGCGGATGGCGCGAGCTGCACGTCGAAGCGTTGGCCGAGCGGCTCGTCCCGCGCCGACGTGCGCGCTGCGTCGAAAGGGAAGATCCAGAGCGGACCGTCCGGTACGACGACGAGCGTCTTGATGGAGGGCGGCAACGATCGCAGTGCTTCGCCGAGTAAACGATCGCCGAGATCGCGCGCGAACGCGGCTTCGGTGCCGTCGCCGCGCAGGACGAGGCCTTCCAGGAGCGAGGCGTCGCGGGCGAGCGTGCTCTCGTCGGGAATGCTCAGAGCGCGAAGGCTCTCGCGCGTGACGAAGATCAGCCACGAGCCGAAGTGGTGCTCGGGCGCGACGTGGAAGGAGAGAAGCGCCTCGTCCGGTTCGAGTGCGCCGCGCACCTCGTCGAGCGAGGGGAACGCCGCGGGGCGCAGGCGGGCGAAACGCGGGTCCGCAGCCGATCGCGCGGTGCGCCGTTCGCGCTCGTCGAGTTCCAGGCGCGCGAGTTCGCCGAGAAGCGCGTCCCTCCGTTCGCTCTCGAGCCCGGGAACCCGCAGCGCACGCTGCGTCTCGGTGATCGCGGCGCGCAGGGCGTCGTGCTCGGGATCGGGCGCGACGTCTTTCATCGCCGCTGGCGTTGCGCGCGCCCTGTCGAGCGCGTCGAGCAGGAGCCGCGCGCGCATCCGCTCTTGAATGCCGAACGCGGTTTCGATATCGCCGCCGCGTCCCGCATCGCCGCCTTCCTCCGCGACCGTGCTCAGCAGGTAGCCGGCGTAGCGATGGTAGAAGCGCGCGTACGCCGCGAGCGTTCCGCCCTTCACGGCTTCGTCGCGCTGGATCTCGCGAATCGTCTCGACCGTCGCGAGGAGCTCGTCCTGTCGCGCGAGCGCGCTCTCGCGCGGGCCTTGCTCGCAGAGCGCCGCGGTGAGCATGTCCAACGAGCGCACGCGGTCCTCGAGTCCGCCCGCGCGGCGCGAATCGAGCCAGGCCTCTTCGATCATCGCCAGGCCAGCCGCGGCGTGAGGAGGCCCCAGATCCACGAGCCGCAATCCGCCCGTCCTGCGCGCACTGCGCAGCTCGGCGGGGTCTCCCGATCTCCGCGCCGCTTCGAGAGCCGCTTCGACGTGCCCGGCGGCCGCGTCGCCTTCGCTGAGGCGCGCGAGCACCACGTGTGCCCGCGCCTCGATCTGCGGCGTGACCTCGCCGTGGGCGGGATCGAGCGCGGCGAGCGCGAGCGCGCGCGACACCTCGGGATCCCCTTTGCCTTCGAGCCGCACTTGATCGACGAGCGCGAGCGCGTTCGCGCGGGCGACGGCGTTCCGCGGATCGACCGCCAGCACATCGCGGTAGTGACGAAGCGCCTCCTCGCTGCGCTGCATCGCCCACGCGACGCCGCCGAGCGCGCTCGACACCAACACGCGCTGGCCGGCCGGGGCATCGGCCGGGAGCAGCGCTTTGGCGCGCAGGAATGCGAGGCGGGCGGTCGTGTAGTCACCCTGCCTCAGCGCGTTCCAGCCGCGTCGCTCGAGCGCGCGCACGCGCCAATCCGCGACGCCGGCCCGCTCGGCGATCGCCTGCATCGCGTCGATCTCACGCTCGGCGGCGGCGTAGTCGCCTCGTTGGGTCAGCTGCCCCGCGAGCAGAGCGCGCGCCGTGATCTGCCATTCGCCCTCGTCGAGACTCTCGAAGCGGCGCACGATCGCGGTGAGGTCCTCGAGCGCGCCCGGCTCGCTCAAGCGAAGCCGCAGCACCGCGCGCGCGAAGTGCGCCCACGGCTCGCCATCGTGAATCGTGAGCTGTGCATCGAGGGCGCCGCGGGCTACGGCGCGCTCTGCGGGCGAAAGCGGCGCCTGCCAGTAGCACGCCCACGACGCGCGATCCCGAGGCGCTCCGCGCACCGCCTCGGCGCAGGCGGCGAGCCGCGCCTCGATGGACTCGCCGGCGGCTCGCGTCTCCGTCGCCGAGACGACGAGAAGCGCCAGCAGCGCGATCGCGACGCGCCGCATGATCACTTCACGACGACGCGGAACGTCGGCGACGCGCGCTCGGAGCCGTCGGGCAGCGTCGCGGTGACTCGCCAGTAGAGCACCGCGTCGGGAGCGACCGCGGCGAGGTCTTCGCGTGGAATCTCGTAGCGCGGTTCCTCGAGGCCGTCGATCGTCGAACCGAACGCACCGTCGCTCGTCGACATCGTGAGCGTGTAGCGCGCCTGCTCCGCGCCCGGGGTCCACGTCAGCACGACGGCGTCGCGCGGCACGATCGCCATGTCGGCGATCTCGGTTCCGATCGACTCGATGTCGCCGCGCCAGGCGTCCTCCGCGGTCTGCTGCCACGGACGTGTCGGCAGCACGAGAACCGCCGCAATGACGAGAACAGCGGCCAGGGCGAGCAGGACGGGCACGCGCGACGATCGCGCGGGAACCGCCGCTGGCTCGGGCGCCAGGAGCTTCGCGAGCCGCCATGCCTCCGCGCAGCGCGGGCACGAGGCAGCGTGATCGAGAAGCCGCTCGACCTCGGCGCTCTCGGCCTCGCCTCGCGCGGCGCGCCAGATCGCCTCGGCGTCCGCGCAGCCGTCGCTCGTCGCGGCGTCGCCGTCGAGGAAAGCGGTTCGCAAGCGCTCGTCGAAGCGCGCCTGGTCGCTCATGGCGCGAATCCTTTGGCGGCCACGCACGCGCGCAGATCGGCGAGACCGCGGTAGCAGAGATTCGCCGCGCGCTTGGCCGTCCAGCCGAGGAGCCGCGCCGTCTCGCGCGGCTCGTAGCCGAACCAATGCAGCGCGACGGCGCGCCGCCTCTCCGGCGCCAGCGTCTCGAAACACGCGCGCACCGCGCGCCGAAGCTGCGCGAGCGACGCGTCGTGCTCCGGATTCGAGGGCGCCCGGGGACTCGCGTCGCCGAGATCCTCGGGTGCCGTTGCGACCTCGAAACGCCGCCGCGCGCGCTGCATTTCGTCGAGGACGACGCTGTGCGCGGTGCGCCACACGTACGTCGCGTTCAACGACCCGCCCGGTGCGCGCGCGAGCGCTTCGAGCAGGCGCACCATCGTGCTCTGCACCAAGTCTTCGCGATCGTCGAGCGAGAGACGAGGGAAGAGCGTTGCGACGGCGGCGGCGACGCGCCGTCGCAGATCGGATTCGGCCACGCCGCCCTTCGAGATGTCCTCGCCCATGAGCGCGACTCTTTTACCGAGCGTCCAGGGGACCGTCAACGGCGGAAGTGTCCCGATCATCGCGTCCGGCATCGTGGGTCTCCGCTTCTCCGGGGAGACGAACGGCCGAAGGACCGCGTTTGCTCACGAACGTTCGCCTTCGCTGCCGCAGTGCGGCCAAAAACGGAGCCGGAGGGCAGAGCACGCGAGCACACGTTTTGCGTTCCGCGCTGAGCAAATCGCGCCGGGCACCCGTTCCTCTGCCTGACCCGCCGCGCGACGGTTCCGCGCCTGGAACCTGGAGCGCGCCGGACGACGACCAAGAAGGAGAGTCCCGATGGCCTTCCCCCGCCCCACGCACATGGTTCGGCTCTTGCTCGCGCTGCTCGTCTGCTCGCTCGCGACGCTCGCTCCGGTTCTGGCTCAGGAGTCCATTCAGGAGATCTTCCTCGAGATCCCCGGGATCCTCGGTGATGTTCCGCCCACCGCCGGGGAGTTCGCGGATTTCATCGCCGTCGAGGAATTTCATCACCTCGTCGATCTCGATGAGAGAAACGAGAAGCAACTGCGCCAAGTCATCTTCACGAAAAAATTGGATCGCGCGACGGTGAACTTGTGGAACGCGCTCCAGAACGGAACGCAGCTCGGGGACGTGCGCTTCGTATTCACGAGATACAACGGTTTCGACGGACGGCAAAGTACCTTCGAGATGAAATTTCAGGGCGCGAAGGTCGCGGCCATCGAGCCCTACATGCCGCTCGACGAGGCCGGAACCGAGCACTACGAGCGAGTCCGTTTCACCTACAACGGCATCATCATCAAGAAGCTGCTCGACCCGGACGCCAACGAAACCGCGACGGTCACGAGATAGGGGTTCGCGCCATGCGCTGGCTTCTTCGTTCGACGGCAAGAGCTTTCCCGCTGCTCGTCTCGCTCTGGCTATTCTCGCTCGGGCTCCCGCTGCTCGCGGATGCCGACACGGGTTACCGCCAGGTCTACGACTACCCCGATCAGGGCGCCGGCTGGTATGGAAACCCCACGTCGCCCGACCCGCGCTACGACTATCCCGTCGCGCTGCCGCGCGGCTTCTCGGCGGGCGACGACTACGGTACTGGCTACGACCCGCGCTTCGCCATCCTCGGACAGCCCGTGGACGACGCGCGCACGCGCCGGCGCAATTCCGAGTACGAGTTCCGCTTCGTGAACCAGCCGGCGTGCATCGTCGACGACACATGCAACGATGGATTGGTCTGCAACGGAACCGAGTTCTGCGATTTCGACACGTGTGCCTCCGGCACGCCGCCCTCGTGCAACGACGCTGACGCGTGCACGACGGACACCTGCGTGGAGTCCGCGGGAGGTTGTCAGCACAAGCCCTTGCCGCCGCCCGCCGAAGTCGGCACGCTTCTGCTCAGCGAGGTGACTGGCCAGCGGAACGTCGCGAGGCTGCGCTGGGCAGGCGTCGCCGAAGCGACCGCCTACAACGTCTACCGGGGCGAGCAGACGTGGCTCTCCGATCTCACGTGCACCGCGGCGGACGTCCCCGACCGCGTATGGGACGACGATGGCCGGTTGCCGCCGCGGGGAGGAGTCTTCGTCCATCTCGTCAGCGCAACGGCGTGCGGAGAGTCGAGCCTGGGTAAGGACTCGTCAGGGAATGAGCGCGAGGCGAGCGAGGTCTGTCCGTGACCCGACGCCCCGCGCTCACTCGTCTCTCCACTCGAGCCCCGCGATGACCGTGCTCCCCGGCATCTCGTATCCCGGCCGGTACTCGTACGTCTCGTCGGCGACGTTCTCGACCTGGGCGAACACCTTCAGGCCCCGCGCTTTGCCGCCGAAGGGCCTCCAACCGACGCGCGCCGTGGCGACGGTATAGGCGTCGAGCGCGACGGGCGGGCCGTCGAAGCGCACGCTGCCCACGTAGAAGCGATCGCCGACGTGCTGCACCTGCACCTCGACATCGACGATGCGCAGGGGCCTCGCCGAGACGCCGAGCGACCACGTCCACTCGGGCGCGAAGGCGAGTTCGGCGGGCTCGGTGTCGAGCCACGCGCCCGCGGCGTAGAGCGCGAGGCGCGCCGTGGGGCTCCACTCGAACGCGACCTCGGCGCCCTCGGTGTCGTAGCTGCCGATGTTCGCGAAGATCGGCGGCGGCGGCGGCGGCGCGACGAAGCGGATCGCGTCCTCGACCTCGTCGCGGAAGATCGCGACGGTGAGTTCGGCTTCCTCTGAGAAGCGGTGGATCGCGCCGACCTCGAGGTGGCCGTACATCTCGGGCTCGAGCTCGCGCCAGCGATCGCCCGCGCCGAAGCGTCCGAAGAGCACGACGGCCCACACACCGGGCAGATTGAAAGCGCGCGCCCAGTTCGCGTAGAGCGAGGTCCTCTCGCTCACCTCGGCGGTAAGCCCAAGTTCCGCGCCCCACTCGGCGCCGAAGTCCTTCGAGTCGTTGTAGCGCACTCCGGCCGAGGGCGTGATCGGGACACGCCCTGAGAAGCGATGCGCGAGCTGCGCCCATCCCGCGACGTTGCGGAATTCGACATCCACGGCGGGCCGGTCGATGCCATCGATGCGGTTGTAGGTTTCGCCGCCGTAGTCGTCGTAGTCCGCGCCGAGCGTGAGCGTGCCGCCGGTCCATGGCTCTGTGCGCGCCGAAAGGCGCAGGCCCCGGTTGTCCCAGCGCGTCACCGTCACCTGTTCCGCGAACTCGTTCCAGTCGATCGCGCCGTTGTCGTAGTAGCCCTTCGCTTCGAGATCCCAAGAGGCGACGTTCCGCCCAACCTTCAGCACGCTGAACGTTCCGCGCGTGTTGAAGCGCGGCACGAAGGTGGTCGATGGCGCGGTCACGGGGCCGGGGTCGTCGGCCCAGGCGTCGGTGGTGTGCACCTGCGCCGAGGCGTTCCATCCGGACGCGCCGCGCCAGCCGACCGTCGCGAAGCCCGCACTCGTGCGGCCGCCGGCGTTCTCGCGGTGGCCGTCGCTGCGCCGCACGCTGGCCGACGCCGCGTAGTCGAGCGCGCCCTCGCGTCCCGCGACCGACGCCACGCCCTCGCGCGTCGCGTGCTCGCCTGCCGAAGCGTACGCGCGCCAAGCGAGACCTTCGGCGTCGCGGCGCGTCGGCACCATGTCGATCGAAGCAAAGCCCGCGAGCGGGCCGAGCGAGACGGGCTGCGCGCTCTTGTGCACCTTCACCTCGGCGAGACCGTCGAGCGAGAGCGTGTCCATCAGCGGGTGCGTCCACACGCCGACGAAGCGCGGAATGCCGTCGACGAGCGTCGCGATCTCGGCGCCAGGACGGCCCGTGCCGTGCCCGCGCACGAAGACCGTGCCGCCGTCGCCGCCGCCGTAGGCGCCGACGAGGTTGTAGCGCGTGATGACGACGCCCGGCACGCGCTCGACGACGGTCGAGAGATCGCGCGCGCCGAGATTCTCGATCTGATGGCGCGAGATTCTCGTCACCGGCGAGCCGTCCTTCTCGAGCGTCACGCCCTCGACGATGGGCGTCGCCGTGACGTCGACCTTTTCCTCGAGGCCGCTCGGCGCGGGCTCCTCGCGCTTCGTCTTCTCCTTCTTGCCCGCGGCCGTCTGCGCGAAGGACGGCGTCGCGGACTGCGCCGCGAGGAACGCCGCACCAGCCAGTAGGAGAAAGGTGAGAATCGTACTACCGGCATCGCCAAAAAAAAGGCCGCGCGCGCATTTCATTTCAGGTCGTCCCCCGTCGACGTCATCGTGAACTCGCCATGCAGCACGCCCTTCTGCTGGCGCAGGGCGTCCGCGACGTGGCGCAATCGCGCGGCCTTGCCGCGCAGCACGACGACCTCGGCGCACATGTGTCGGCTGAGATGCACGTGCGTCGACACGAGCACCTCGTGGTGATGGTCGTGCTGGATGTCCGTGAGCTTCTCCGAAAGCTGCCGCTTGTCGTGGTCGTAGACGAGCGTCACGGTGCCGACGACCTCGCTCTCGGGGTCGGTGTCCCAGACCTCTTTCACGAGGCGATCGCGGATCAGGTCGCGCAGGTACTCGGAGCGATTTTCGTAGCCGGCTTTCTCGCGCAGCTTCTCGAGGCGCTCCAGGAGGGGGCGCTCGATCGTGAAGGAGAGGCGCTCGAGATCCGCCATCGGAAAACTCCCGCAGGCGAGCCGGTCATACGAAATGGTGCGAAATACTACGCGCCCCGGGGCTCCGGGGGCAATGGGAGCCCGAAGAACGCTAGGGTTTCCGCAAGCACCTGCTCGAAGGTTGCGAAGAGCGGATGCTCGTCTTCGACCTCGACGAGCCGCACATGCGGACGGGCGAGCGCGTAACGGCGAGACGACTCCACGGGCACGACGGTGTCACGGATCCCGTGGACGATCAGCGTCGGGCAGAGCACGCCGGGCGATGCGGGCTGCGCGAGCGACTGCTCGTAGAAGCGCCAGTGGAGGTCGACGGGTGCGCCCGTCGCGTCGGCGAAGGGATGGAAGCCGCGCTCGCGCCACCGGGCGAACGCGTCCGCCCCGATCAGCGAGGGCCAGCGCTCCGCGAGATCGAAGCCGGGACAGAGCAACACGAGACGCTCGACGCGCTCGGGATGGAGCGATGCCCAGCGTGCCGCTACCCATCCGCCGAAACTCGAACCGATCACTCGCCAGCGCGGCGGCTCTTCATTGCCGCCGCGCGCGAGCAACTCCGTGTCGAGTGCGTCCATCCGCTCGAGAATCGCCTCGTGATCGAGAGTCGCGAAGGTCGGCGCATTGAGGTCGGGCAAAGCGAGATCGACACCGACCGCGGCAAGGGCGCGCGCGAAGAGCGCCCCTTTGGCCGCCGTTGGCCCGGATCCGAAGCCGTGCAGGTAGGCGTACGCAGAGCGCGAGGGAGAGCGGTCGCTCATGGAGCCGCGCTCGCGCCTGCGCTGCGCGGCGCGTCGGCGGAGGCGCCCGGCGCACCGCTCGTCGTCGTCGTGGGTCGTTCGAGGAAGGTCACGGCGGTGCAGCCGAGCACCAGCGCGCCGCCGACGAGGGCGCTCACGCCCGGGACGATCCCGAAGATCGCCAGGTCCGCGATGAGCGCCCAGAGCACCCCCGCGTAGTTCGCGACCGCGGCCACGGGAGCGCGGGTCTGTGAGTAGCCCTTGGTCATCAGAAGTTGGCCGGCCGTGGCTGTCAGTCCGATACCGAGCACCGGCCACCAGAGGTGCGCGGGAGGGAGCGGGATCGACCGGTGTACCGAGAGGAGCACCGCGGCGGCGACCGTCGCCATCCCCGCGTGGAACCAGAAGACGATCGTCCGCCCGTGGTCGAGCGTCGCCACGCGGCGGAGCGCGATGTGCGCGCCCGCGCCGAAGAGCGTCCCGACGAGCGCGGCGACACCGAACCAGGAGCCGATCGCGAGTGTCGGCGAGACGATGATCGCGCAGCCGGTGAACCCGCCGATGGCCGCGAGCCAGAGCCGGGGACCGGCGCGCTCGCCGGGCCCCAGGACCAGCGGCGCGAGCAGGGCGAGGAGGATCGGCTCGATGCGGCCGATCAGATTGAGATCGAAGACGGGGATCCCGCCCGCCGCCGTGTACCAGAGCGTCATCGCCGTCATGCCGAAGAGCACCCGCGCAAACAGGGCGCCCTTCGCGTGGACTCGGAATCCCGCGCCGCGCAGCGTCAGCAGCAGGATCGGAGTCGAGATTGCAGCCCGCCAGAAGACGAGTTCGATCGGGCCCATGTCGTCGCGACAGAGCTTCACGAACGCGACCATCAGTGTGAACATCGCCGAGGAGAGGATCATGTAGAGCGGGCCGCGCGGCATCGCCGGAAACGGTAGCATGACGCCATGAGCCAGGCCCGCGCGGGATACTCCGACTTCATCCGACACTTCGTCCTCGATCGCGACACCGTGTTCCTGAACCACGGCTCGTTCGGCGCGTGCCCCGTCGCCGTGCTCACCGAGCAGGAGCGCTGGCGCCGCAAACTGGAGGCGCAGCCCGTGCGCTTCTTCGTGCGCGAGTTCGAGCCCGCGCTCGACGAGGTGCGCCGCGATTTGGCGGCCTTCCTCACTGCGGACCCCGGAGGCCTCGTCTTCGTCGCCAACGCGACCACGGGCGTCAACACCGCGCTGGCCGCGCTGCCGATCGCCGAAGGCGACGAGCTGCTGACCACCGACCACGAGTACAACGCCTGCCGCAACGCCCTCGATCGCATCGCCGAGCGCACGCGGGCGCGCGTGGTCGTCGCGAGCGTGCCCTTCCCGCTCGCGAGCGAGGCCGAGGCCGTCGAGGCGATCCTCGCGGCCACGACGCCCCGGACGCGCTTCGCACTCCTCGATCACGTCACCAGCCAGACCGGCCTCGTGATGCCCATCGAGCGGCTCGTCGAAGAGCTGCGCCGCCGCGGCATCGAGACCATCGTCGACGGCGCGCACGCACCGGGCATGCTGCCCCTGCTCATCGATCCGATCGGCGCCGCGTTCTACACCGGCAATGCCCACAAGTGGCTCTGCGCGCCCAAGGGGGCGGCGTTCCTTTGGGTTCGCGAGGACTGGCGCGCGCGGACGAAACCGCTCGTCACCAGTCACGGCGCCAACTCGCCGCGCACCGATCGCTCGCGTTTCCAGCTCGAGTTCGACTGGCCCGGCACCTTCGACCCCAGCGCCGTGCTCTCGATTCCCGAGGCGCTGCGAGTGATGGGCGGCATGATCGAGGGCGGCTGGGACACGCTGCGCGCCGCGAACCGCGCGCTCGCCTTCGCGGGGCGTCAGACGCTCTGCGAAGCGCTCCACGTCGAGCCGCCGAGCCCCGCTTCGATGATCGGCTCGCTCGTGGCAGTGCCCATCCCGGAGCGCCTCGAGAGCCCCAAGGACACCGGCCCGATCGGCCCGCTCGACATGCTCTACGACCCACTGCAGCGCGTTCTCGCCGCGCGCCATCGCATCGAGGTGCCGATCATCTATTGGCCGCAGGCACCGCACCGGCTCGTGCGCATCTCGGCGCAGATCTACAACACGAAGGAACAGTACGAGACGCTTGCGAAAGCGATCGTGCGGGAGCTTCACGCATGAACGAGTTCACCAGTCTCGAGTACATCCACGGCGAGCGCGGTCTCTCGCGTTTCCTCGCCGCGTCGCGCGCGATCGCGAGGATCGCCCTCCTCGCCACGGCGCTGGGTGGGTATGCGTGGGCGCAAACGGACCAGCCCACCCGGGGCGAGCAACGCGAGCACTCCGGAGCGGACACCTCCGACGCGAAGGAGAGCGCGATGACCGTCCGGCGCCACATCGACGAGGCGGTCGCCCGAGAGGTGCGACCGGAAGCCGACCGTGCGCGCGACGTCCACCGCAAGCCGGCCGATGTCCTCGCCTTCTGCGACATTCGGCCCGGCGCCGTCGTTGCGGACCTCATGGCGGGCACGGGCTACTACACCGAGATCCTCTCCGCGGCGGTTGGTCCGGAGGGGCGAGTCTATGGCCACAATAGCCCCTTCGTGCTTGCGCGCTACGCCGAGAAGCCGTGGAGTGAACGTCTCGAGCGCATGCCGCACCCGAACGTCGTCCGCATCGACGCCGAGCCCGAGAAGATCACGTTGCCCGAGCGCGCCGATGTCGCTCTCCTCGTGCGCTTCTATCACGACTTCTACTGGCAGAAAGTCGATCGCGCCGCGTTCAACTCGGCCGTTCTCGCGCTGCTGAAGCCCGACGGCGTGTTTTGCGTCCTCGACCACCACGCCCAGGAGGGCTCTCGTGATCGCGACGTGCAAACCCTCCATCGCGTCGACGCGGCGATGGTTCGCGCCGAAATCGAAGCGGCTGGTTTCACCTTCGACGCACAGTCGGACGTGCTTCGCGCTCCTGGCGACGACCGAACCTGGAACGTCTTCGCCGACGACGCGGCGAGACGCGACCAAACCGATCGATTCCTCTATCGGTTCCGGCCGAGTCGTTAGCGTGTCGACGCGAGGGCTCTCCGCTCAGCGCGGCGCCAGCGGAACCGGCTTCGACTCGAACTCGCGTAGCGTCACGGCGGGCTCGTTGACGGCTATATCCGTCAGAGACTCGACGGCATCGGACGCGAGACGATCGGGGTACACGACCTCGGGCGGCGGCGCGACGACGGGCCGGGCGGGGACGGACGCATTCGCTTCCGCGAGCTGCGCGCCCAGATCGGCGCGGCGCGCGGCGAGCTTCGCGATGATTTCGGCCGTCTCGAGACCGGCGTGATCGGCGCGCTCTTCAGCCGTGCGGGCCGCGTAGCGCCGCGAGAGGAAGGGAACCAAGAGTCGCTGCTCGACGCGATCGAGCCGCTCGATGTCGGCACGCACGACCGTGGTGTCGATCGACTCGGTCGAGCCGGTCTTCACCGCAGGCGCGGGCGCGGATTCCTGGGCGAGCGAGACGCTCGACGGGGCGAGTGCGAGCGCGAGGCCGCCTGCGAGCGCGAGAAGCTGGTTCGTGGGGATTCGCATGGCTCTCCTCTCGTTCGTCACCGTCTGCCACAAGGAAACGCGGTAGCGCGGCGACACTCTTGAAGTACGGCGTGCCGCGACGAACGCAAGCGTCGCGCTCGTCGCGGCACGATTCCCAGGCCGCACTCGCGGCGCTCGTCAGATCGTGTCGAGCGCGGCGAGTATTTCGTCGGCGTGCGTGGCCACGTCGACCTGCGGCCAGATCTTGCGCACGGTGCCGTCGGGGCCGATGAGGAAGGTCACGCGCTTGGCGATCGGGAAGGGCTCGCTGCCATCGGGCGGCGTGTACTCGGCGAGCACGCCGTAGAGCGCGGCGACGCTGCCCGACGTGTCCGCGAGCAGCGGGAAGTTGAGCTCGTGATTCTGCTTGAACGCCTGGTGCGACTCGACGCTGTCGAGGCTCACGCCGAGCACCTGCGCGCCCTTCGCTTCGATCTCGGTCATCTTGTCGCGGAAGCCGCAGGCCTGCTTGGTGCAGCCGGGCGTCTCGTCCTTCGGATAGAAGTAGAGAACGACGGGCTTGCCCCGCATCGACGAGAGAGTGATCTCCTCGCCGGTCGATGCGGGCAGCGCGAAGTCGGGCGCGATGTCGCCTTCGGCGATGGGCAGCGGCTCGGCTTCTTCGACGGGGGCCGCGGCGGGGGGCGCGGGCTTCGCCTCGGCGGCCGGTTCGGGGGCGGGGGAGCAAGCGGCCGCCAGGAGCGCGGCGCAGGCGAAAGTAAGCGAAATCATCGTGCGCGTCGTCATGGACACCTCCCTTAGTCGGTGAACGGGCACTCCCATTCTGGACCGCGCGCCGCGATCCGGCACAACCGGATTGAAGTGTTCGAACTTCGGCGCGCGCCACTTGGACACACTCCGCGTTGGCTCGGGACGTACCGGATTGCGCCGTTGTCGTGCTCCGAAGTCTTCCGCGCATGTTCGATGCGCCGAAGTTCGAACACTTCAATCAGCGAGCGGGGAAGATCCCGAGCGCGCGCCGCAGGAGGTCGAGCGCCGCCCCCGCGGCGAGCAGGTGCCGCCGCTCCTCATCCCCGAAGACGGGCAGCGTCCGCACCTCGTCGGTCGCCGGGCCCGCGACGGCGACGGTCACTGCGGGCCGCTCGTCGCCGAAGACGGCACCGGTCGCGATCCCCCACGGCGCGGCGAAGCGCACCGCGACGGAGCGCGCGCGGGCGACGGTCGCGCCGTCGTCAGTGGGCTCGCCGCGGACGATCTCGCCGCCCGCAAAGACCGCCACCCCCTGCGCAGCCGTGCGCTCGCCGCGCAACAGTTGCGAGGCCACGAGACCGGCGCTCGCGGTTTCGCTCGCTGCGACTGTTTCACCTCGGCTGGCGAGGGCGCGCGCGACGACCTCGGCCAGCGATCCGCCCGGGTCGCCGAGGCCCTCGATGGCGAAGACGGGCTCGCCGATGCGCCGGGCCAGCGCGAGCGCGGTGGCACGGAGCTCGTCGTCGCTCGCGTCGATGCCGGCGCGCAGCTTGAGGTGGTTCTCGGGAAGCATCGTGCGCGTGCCGATCGCCAGTCGCGGATGGTCGAGCGACCCGACGCGCTCCTGCATCGCCGATTCGCCGATGCCCGCGCAGCGGACGGTGACAAGACGTGCGGGCGGCAGGTCGAAACGCGCGCGCAGCACCGGGGCGACGATCCTTAGGAACATGCGCTTCATCTCGCGCGGCACTCCGGGCATGAAGGCGAGCCACGACGTGCCGGCGTCGATCGCGAAGCCGGGCGCGGTGCCGGCGTCGTTGTCGAGGCGCAGGGCGCCTTCGGGGAGCATCGCCTGCTTGCGGTTGACGGCGGCCATCGGTCGCCCGATCGCCGCGAAGAAACCTTCGATGGCGAGCAGCGCTTCGGCGTCGAGGACGAGCGGGCGCGCGAAGGCCGCCGCGACCGCCTCGTTGGTGAGGTCGTCGTCGGTGGGGCCGAGGCCGCCGGTGCCGAGGACGATCTCGGCGCGCTTCGCAGCCGTCCGCACGGCCTCGATGATGTCCGCGCGCCTGTCCCCGACCGCGGTGTGGCGGACGACGATCACACCCATCTCGGTGAGCCGCTCGGAAAGCCACGCGGCGTTGGTGTCCGCGACCTGTCCGGTCACGACCTCATCGCCCTGGGAGAGGATCTCGGCGCGGGGGACGCTCATGCGGCGAGGATACTCCCCGCGCTGGTGAGCGAAAGGGGGGCGAGAGCGTCCGCGCGCCGGATGAAACTAGCCCGGAAGGCCTTCTTCGCTGGCATAACGTTCGTCGATCGAGCGTTTAGCAGCCCCGTCCGGCGGTACGAACCGGCGTATCCTAGACCTCCCCACCCGTGAACCCCCGAAGGGGGTCAGCCATGGCTATCTTCGCCGAGCGCATCCACCGGATCGATACCGAGAACGCCTTCAAGATCGGACCCAAGATCGCCGAGGTGGAAAAGCGCGGTGTGCGCGTCGTCCGCTGCAATCTCGGCGAACCCGATTTCGAGATTCCCGACCACGTCCGCGAGCGCGTGAAACGCGCGCTCGACGAGAACCAGACGCACTACGTCGACCCGCAGGGCATCCTGCCGCTGCGCGAGGCGATCGCCGCGCACATCTCGGAGTCGCGCGGGCTGCGGATCACGCCGGATCGCGTCGTCGTCTTCCCGGGCGGAAAGCCCGCGATCGGCCTCACCGAAGAGGCCTACGCCGATCCGGGCGACGAGATCATCTATCCGTCGCCGGGCTATCCGATCTACGAGTCGTTCACGGGCTGGGTCGGCGCGAAGGCCGTGCCGCTGCACCTGCCCGAGGCGAAGGGCTTTTCGTTCTCCGCGGAAGACCTCGAGCCCCTGGTGACGAAGAAGACCAAGCTCGTCTTCGTCTGCTCGCCGTCGAATCCTACGGGCGGCGTGATGTCCAAAGAGCAACTCGAGGGTATCGCCGAGGTGATCCTCCGCAAGGCGCATCCCGAGTGCCGCGTGTACTCCGACGAGATCTACGAGCACATCCTCTTCGAGGGCGCGAAGCATGCGTCGATCGCGACCGTGCCCGGCATGGAAGAGCGCACGATCATCGCCTCCGGTGCTTCGAAGAGCTACGCGTGGACGGGCGGCCGCATCGGCTGGGCCGTGCTCCCGAACGCTGCCGAAGCCGCGGTGTTCAAGAACCTTTGCATCAATTACTTCTCGTGCGTGCCGGGGTTCACGCAGTGGGGAGCCAAGGAAGCGATCGAGAATCCCGCGAGCAAGCCCTACATCGCGGCGATGGTCGAGGCGTTCCAGCGCCGCCGCGACATGGTCATCCCAGCGCTGAACGCAATCCCCGGAATGCGCTGCCCGATGCCCAAGGGCGCGTTCTACGCGTTCCCGAACATCTCCGGCGTCGCCGAGAGCCTCGGCATCTTCGACGCGTTCGACAATCTCGCCCCGCAGGTGAAGGCGCAGACCACGCCGTCGACCCTCTTCCAGATGTTCCTGCTCTACGAGCACCACGTCGCGACCGTCGACCGCAAATCGTTCGGCCGCATCGGCACCGAGAAGATGCACTACGTCCGACTCTCGATCGCCAGTTCGGACGAAGATCTCAGGCTGGCGATGACGCGGATGCAAGAGGCGGCGAGCGATCGCGAGGGGTTCCGGCGCTTCGTCGAGCGTGGCGATCACCTGTACTGACACTTCCTACGACCTCTGCGAGAACAGTGCGAGGAGTCGCGTGATGAGCATGACCTTCGGCCCGCGCCGCGGACGCGTGATCCGCATCGATGAGATCCTGGCCAGCGGCGGCCACGCCGCCACGCCCGCCGAGATCGAGCGCTTCGAGGATTTCGATCTGATTTATCGCTCGCTCTGCGCGCTGATGTACAACTTCGTGCCGCAGTCGGGGCATCCGGGAGGCTCGATCTCCTCGGGCCGGATCGTGCAGGGCCTGCTCTTCGACGCGCTCGACTACGACGTCTCGAATCCCGAGGCACCGGATGCCGACCTCGTCTCGTACGCCGCGGGGCACAAGGCGCTCGGGCTCTACGGCCTCTGGGCGCTGCGCAACGAGGTCATGCGCGCGGGAGCGCCTTCGCTCCTGCCCGCCAACGTACACCATCAGCTCCGCCTCGAGGACCTGCTCGGCTTCCGGCGCAATCCGACGAGCCTCGGCCCGCTCGGAGAGCAGTTCCACGCCAAGGCGCTCGATGGCCACCCGACGCCCGCGACACCCTTCGTGAAGCTCTCGACCGGCGCGTCCGGCGTCGGCGTCGCGTCGTCGTTCGGACTCGCGCTGGCTCTGGCCGATGTCTACGGCGACGCCGCTCCTTATGTGCACGTCATCGAGGGCGAGGGCGGGATGACCCCCGGCCGCGTCGCCGAGTCACTCGCGGCGGCGGGCACGATGGGGCTCAAGAACCTCTTGCTGCACATCGACTGGAACCAGTCTTCGATCGATTCCGATCGAGTCTGCCGCGAGAACGACGTGCCTGGCGACTACGTGCAGTGGGATCCGATCGAGCTCTGCTATCTGCATGACTGGAACGTCATCGTCGTGCCCGACGGCCGCGACTTCGCGCAGGTGATCGCGGCGCAGCGCTTCGCGCTCTCGCTGGAGAGTTCGCAGCCGACGGCGATCGTCTACCGCACGATCAAGGGCTGGAATTACGGCATCGAAGGCCGCGCCTCGCACGGTGCCGGCCATTCGCTCTGCTCGGAGCCCTACTACAAAGCCGTCGCCCCTCTCACCGAGCGGCTCAAGGCATCGCTGCCCCACTGCGACGCCGCGAAGTCCCCGTGCCGCAACGGCACCGACATGGTCGCGGTCGAGGCCTGCTACTGGGACGCACTCGAGACGATCCGCTCGGCCTTCGATCTCAACCCCGAGCTGACGGCCTTCCTGGCCGCGCGGCTCAATCAGGCTCGGACTCGCCTGCGCGATCGCCAGCGCACGCCGCGCGCCGGCGCGCCGCGCATCGAGCGCGTCTACGAGATCGCCGACGCGTGCGGCTCCGCGCCCGACGACGTGCGCTGCGCTCCCGGCACGCAGGTCGCGCTGCGCGCCGCGCTCGGCCGCGTCTTCTCGCATTACAACCGCGAGTCCGGCGGGACGATGCTCGCCGCCGCGGCCGACCTGCTTGGTTCGACGTCGATCAACGTCGCGGCCGACGGCTTCGCCAAGGGCTTCTTCCACGCCGGCACGAATCCGGGCGCGCGTCTGCTTTCGATCGGCGGCATCTGCGAGGACGCCATGTGCGGCATGCTCTCGGGCATCGCCGCGATCGGTCATCACGTGCCTGCGGGCTCCTCGTACGGCGCCTTCATCGCGGCGCTCGGCCACATCGCCGCGCGCCTGCACGGCATCGGCGGTCAGGCGCGCCGCGAGATCGTCCCCGGCGCGGCGCATCGCCCGTGGTTCCTCGTTTGTGCGCACGCGGGGCTGAAAACCGGCGAGGACGGCCCCACGCACGCCGATCCGCAGCCGCTGCAGTTGCTGCAGGAGAACTTCCCGAAAGGCGTCGCGGTGTCGCTGACGCCGTGGGATCCGCAGGAGCTCTGGCCGCTCGTCGGCGAGGCGCTTCGCTCGCGGCCGGCACTGATCGCGCCTTTCGTGACTCGCCCCAACGAGCCCGTCCTCGATCGCGCGGGCCTCGGCCTCGCGCCGGTCGATGCCTGCCGGCAGGGGCTCTACGAACTGCTCGCCGCGGATGCGTCGCGTCCCCTCGATGCGACGGTCGTGCTGCAGGGCAGCGAAGTCGCGTACGCCTTCGTACTCGACGCGCTGCCACTCCTGCGCCGCGACGGCCTCAACGTGCGCGCGTTCTACGTCGCGTCCGCCGAGCTCTTCGACCTGCTGCCCGAGCGCGAGCGGACGCGGATCTTCCCCGAGGCGGTCGCGCGCGAGGCGATGGGCATCACCGGCTTCACGCTGCCGACGATGTACCGCTGGGTCCGCTCCGAGCGCGGGCTCGAGCACACTCTCCACCCCTTCAAGCACATCGGCTACCCCGGCAGCGGCCAGGGCGCGGCGGTCATGGCGCAGGCCGGGCTCGATGGCCGGGCGCAGGCTCAGGCCATCGCGAAGTTCGCGGCGGGCTGAGCCCTGTATTGTTCGAATTAGTACCCATTAGCCCGTTTCGCTTCATCTACTGACGCGAAACGGGCGTCTGCACAAGAGTCAGTTTTTTCGCGCGCACGGCGCGACCCGCGTATCTTCCCAGCCCTGGACTGGTGCGAGGCGAGGTGTGCGCGCCGGTCCCCAGGCCCTTCACGGAGGACTCGATGCGCCGCTTCGCCACGCTGATCGCTGTCGCTTTGCTCGCGCTCTCCCTAGCTCACGCCGCCGCCCCGGTACCGCTCGCGCTCGACGCCGAGCGCTCGGGCGGCAAGACGCGGATCACGATCGACCTACCGCAAGCCGACGGCGCGAGCCGCCGCGTCACGCTGCGCGAGACAACCTCCGACGTCGTGTTGAAGCACGCCGAGCGCCTTGGTGATGGCGCCTCGATCTACGCACTCTGGGAAGAAGCGGGTCAGCGCTGGTCCGCGTTCAGCACCAACGGCGGCGCGAACTTTGTCGAAGCGGAGCCCGTGCGCACCGCGCTACAGCTTCGCGACGGCGTCACCGAGCCCGGGCAGGCGATTCCCGCCGTGCCGCAGGGTTTCGCGCAGGCTCCCGAAGCGCGCGTCTCCATCGTGCAGTTCTCGTCGACGAGTCTCCCCGCGATGCGCGAGGCCTTGCGCGCCAAGGGCGCCGAGATCCTCGCCGCGATGCCCTTCCACGCGCATCTCGTGCGGCTGACGCCCGCAGCTGCCGCCGCGGTGTCGAGCCTGCGCTTCGTCGAGCGCGTCGAGCCCTATCACGCTTGGTATCGCCTCGGCGACGACGTCCGCGACTGGCTGCAAGCCGCCGGTGGTTCGCCTGAGCGGCGCCGCGTGCGGGTCGTCGCCTTCGAGTGGGGCCAAGCGGGCAAGGCGCGCGTGCGCGACGCCGCGCTCGCCATGGGTGCCGAGGTCGCGGAATTTTGGCCCAACGGCCACCTCGTCGAGTTGTGGCTCTCGCCCGCGCAGGTGCGTGCGCTCGCGCAGCACGACGACGTGATGTGGATGGATCTCTGGACTCCGAAAGAGACCGACATGGATCTCGTGCGCCAGGACTCCGGCACGCGCTTCATCGAGGACACGCTGGGCTACTGCGGCCAGGGTGTGCGCGGCGAGGTGATGGACTCGGGCGTCGAGGATACGCATCAGGATTTCGACGGCATCCTGCTCCATGGCGGCAACAGCTCGTCGTCGCACGGCACGAGCACCTACGGCATCGTTTTCGGCAACGGCGACCGCGACGGCGACGGGAGCGCCCAGGCTCTCGGCCACATGCCTTGCGCGCAGGGGATTTTCGCCGACTACGACTTTCTCGGCGATCGCTTCGCGCACACGCAGCAGCTGAAAGCCTCGCCCTACTTCGCATCGTTCCAGACCAACTCGTGGGGTGATGCGCGCACCACGGAGTACAACAGCATCTCGTTCGACATGGACGACATCATCTGGCGCCTCGACATCGTCATCACGCAGTCCCAGTCGAACGCCGGCAACCAGCAGAGCCGCCCACAGGCGTGGTCGAAGAACATCGTCTCGATCGGTGGCGTGTATCACCGCAACACGCTCGACACCTCGGACGACGCCTGGGACGGCGGCGCTTCGATCGGTCCCGCCGCGGACGGCCGCATCAAGCCCGACCTCAACTACTGGTACGACAACATCTACACGACCACGACGGGCAACTCCTACACGTCGGGCTTCAATGGCACCTCGGCTGCCACGCCCGAGACCGCGGGCGTCGTCGGAATCATGTTCCAGATGTGGTCCGAGAACGTCTTCGGGACTGATCCGCAGGGCGGCACGGTGTTCGAGCGTCAGCCGGCCTTCTCGACGATGAAAGCGCTGATGATCAACACGGCCCAGCAGTACACCTTCAGCGGCGAGTCCTCGGACCTCACGCGCGTCCATCAGGGCTGGGGCCGGCCCAACGTGCGCAACGCTTACGACCGCGCCAACAAGTCGTTCATCGTCGACGAGGCGGAGCGTCTCGAGGTCGGCGAAGAAGTCGAGTACACGGTTCAGGTGCAGCCCGGCGAGAGCGAACTGAAAGTGACGATGGTCTTCCCGGATCCGCCGGGAACCACGTCGGCCGCCCTTCATCGCATCAACAATCTCGATCTCAAGGTCACGTCGCCGTCGGGTGTCGTGTACTGGGGCAACAACGGCCTGCGCGCCGGCAACTACTCGACGCCGGGCGGCACGGCCGACACGATCGACACCGTCGAGAACGTCTTCGTGCAGAATCCCGAGGCCGGTTCGTGGACGGTCGAAGTGCGCGCCGCCGAGATCAATCAGGACGCCGTGCTCGGCACGCCGGAATCGGACGCGACCTTCGGACTCGTCGTGACGGGCGGTACTGCGCAGACCTGCGACGGGGCGCTCGTCGACTTCACCATCACGCCCAATCCCGGATCGATCGGCGAGACGATCACCTTCGATTCGACCGTCGATGGTGTCGGGCCCTTTGAGTACGCGTGGGACTTCGAGCGCGACGGCACGATCGATGCGACGACCGCCGACGCGACGCACGTCTACGACCGGCCCTACGACGGTCTCGTGCGCCTCACGGTGCGTGACGGAACGGACTGCCCCACGGAATCCGAGCGGTCGATCCAGATCACGGGACCGGATCTCCGCTACGACGGCTACACGACGTTCGAGATCGAGGGCAACGGCAACGGCCTCATCGATCCGGGCGAAGTCTTCGACATCGAAGTGCGCATGGAGAACGTCGGCAACGAGGCCGCGCTCGGCTCCACGGGAGGGCTGAGCGTCTCCGCGGCAACCCTCGGGCCGGTCTCCTTGCTCAACGACGCGACGTCCTACGGCGACGTCGGCATCGGCGCGACGGGACTCTCGGCGCCGCGCTTCCGCTTCCAGGTCGGCCAGAGCTTCCCCTGCGGAGAGCAGGTGATCTTCGACGTCGTCGCCACGCGCAGCGCCGACCCCAACGTGCTCTTCCCCGACGAACCGCAGGCGATCCGCCTGCTCGTCGGCGGCACCGGCGAGCCCGAGGTTTTCTTCAGCGACGGCTTCGAGACCACCGCGGGATGGACGGCCTCGACGGGTAGCGACTGGCAGATTGGCGATCCGACCGGACTGGGCTCGGGATCGGGGACACCCGAGTTCCAGCCCAAGCCCGATCCGCGCGACGCCTACGCCGGATCGCAGGTCGCCGGCACCGACGTCACGGGCCTCGGCCTGATCCCGGGCAACTACGAGAACAACGTCTCGTCGCGCTTCACTTCGCCCGTCATCGACGCCTCGCAGCGCGTGCTCGTCCAGCTCGACCTGCACCGCTGGCTCAACGTCATCCCGGGCGACACGGCGTACATCGAGGTCACGCCCGACGGTACAGAGTGGCAGCGCCTGTGGGAGTCGAGCGAGGAGGGCCTCGCCGAAGGCGAATGGGTGCCGATGAGCTTCGACCTCTCGGCGATCGCGGATCGCGCGCCCGCCCTGCGGCTGCGCTTCGGCCTCGACTCCGACAACGCCGCGTCGGCCTCGGGATGGAACATCGACGCGCTCACGTTGACCGGCGTGCCCCGCGACACCTGCGGGCTGCTCTCGCGCGCCGAGCCCGGCGTCATCGACGGACTCACCGTCGCGAAGGACGGCGCGAGCGGACTGGCGCTCACCTGGGGTGCCGACTGCGGCGGCGTCAGCAGCTACGCGATCTACCGCGGCGATCTCGCACTCGGCCTCTCTTCGCTCGCGCCGGATTCCTGCGCGATCGCCGGCACGAGCGCCACCATCGCGCAGGGAACGGGCGCCGCGGACTTCTTCCTGGTCGTTCCCAACGATGGCGCCTTCGAGGGCGGCTACGGCACCAACTCCACCGGTGCGGCTCGCCCCGCCCCGGAGTCCGCCTGCTACCCGCGCGACCTGATCGACGCCTGCGCCCCCTGACCTCGTCTTCTCTTCATCGCCCCCACGACGCGACGCGTCGCTTCGTGGGGGCGCGAATCATCGCGCCTCGGATGCCCGCACGTCGCTGGAGTTTCCCGCGGCGAGGACGTAGCCGCCGCCTTCGGCGGCGGTCCGGTCGCCATGAATGGCGCCCCTACGAAGAGCGCTCTCGGTGCATCGCACGGCGCGTCGCACGAGGATCGCGACTCATCGCACCGCATTCCGTAGGGGCGCGATTCATCGCGCCCGGATCGCCGCCGCAGGCGGCGACCTTGCCTTGGTTCCACGATTCGCGAAAGGCACGATGCCGCAAAGGGTCGCCGCCCGCGGCGGCGGTCCGGTCGCCATGAATGGCGCCCCTACGAAGAGCGCTCTCGGTGCA
>CAZPJJ010000003.1:25572-35048 GCA_964586535.1 uncultured Acidobacteriota bacterium
GCATTCCGTAGGGGCGCGATTCATCGCGCCCGGATCGCCGCCGCAGGCGGCGACCCTGGCCTGTCGCCCTACGAGAGCACCCCCAAGGTTTGATCGAGCGTCATGTAGACGCCGACGGCGATGAAGACGATCGCGGTGGCGCGCCGAGCGTGCTTCTCGAAGGCGGTCACGCGATCGAACGCCTTGGCGAGCCAGCGTGCGCCGAGCGCGGTGACGATCGCGAAGCCCACGACGGGGAGCGCCGTGCCGATTCCGTAGAGGCCAGGCAGCAGCCACTCGGACTCGCTGGCTACGCAGAGCGGCAGCAAGTTGCCGAAGTAGAGCGCCGCGGACACGGGGCAGAACGAGAGGGCGAAGAGGGCGCCCATGGCAAGCGCGCCCCAGAGCCCCGCCGCAGCGGCCTTCGCGCGCAGCCCCTCGAGCCAGCGCCCGCCGCTCCAAGACGGCCCGCCGATGAGGCCGAGCAGGATGAATCCCGTCACGAGGAGCAGCGGCCCCATCGCGCGGCCCATGTTCTCCTGGAGCGCGATCGAAAGTCGCGGCGCGGAGAGGAGTCCCGCCACGAGGATCGACGCGATCACGACGTAGGTGGCGACGCGGCCGAGCGTGTAGAGAACACCCCCGAAGATGACCGCGCGCGGGCTCTCCACCCGCGCGCCCAGAAACGACACCGCCGCCACGTTCGTGGCCAAAGGACAGGGGCTGATCGACGTGAGCACGCCGAGCCAGAAGGCCGTTCCCGTGGCGACGAGCATCTCGGTCACGAGTTCTTCGTCCGGAACCGCTCGATCGACGACCGCACATAGAGCTTGAAACGGTCTTCTTTGCCGGTGAGCAGCCACACCTCCTGCAGCACCTCGTGCCGCATCGGCTTGCCCGTGGCATCGATTTCGGCGAGCACGACCGACGAGCCCGTCAGCTCGAAGTCGTCGAGGAAGTGCCGGTGCGCGGGCTCCTCGAAGTTCACGACTCGCCACGCGATCTCTCCCGAAGCGAGCGCCGGCGCAAAGGCCTCGCGCACGCTCGCCTCTGTGAGGGTCTCGATCTTCATGCACGTCTTGCAGCGCTTCGAACCGTGCATGTAGTAGACGACCGTGGTCGTGTCGGACTTCTGCGCGGCGGGGTCCGTCCCGGGCTTCGCAGCGGGGGCATCCGCCCACGCGAGCAGCGTGGCGGAGAGCGAGAGGGCGAAGGCAAGAGCGGTGCAGGCAACGAGAGTTCTCTTCACGGGCGTTCTCCTCGCGCTCATCCGAGCAATGTTTGCAGTTCGTCGTCGTTGGGAATGCGGCCGCTGACGACGACCTTGCCGTCGACGGCGAGCGCTGGCGTCGCCATGACGCCCATGGCGACGATCTCGTCGATCTTCGTCACCTTCTCGAGCTCGAATTCGACGCCCGCTCTGCGCGCGACGCGATCGGCGGCCTCGGCGAGCTTCTGGCACTTGGGGCAACCCGTTCCGAGCACCTGTATCTTCTTCATGAGCCGTTCTCCAGCGCCCGCTCTCAGGCGAGCGCGCCGTAGATCAACCCGCTCAACGTCGCGAAGACGATGACTAGCGAGCAGTAAACGACCGTCTTCTTCGTCCCGATCACCGAGCGAATGACGAGCATGTTGGGGAGACTGAGCGCGGGTCCCGCGAGCAGCAGCGCGAGCGCGGGCCCTCGGCCCATGCCCGAGCCGATCAGGCCCTCGAGGATCGGCACCTCGGTCAGCGTCGCGAAGTACATGAAGGCCCCGACGATCGCGGCGATGAAATTCGCGGCGAACGAGTTGCCGCCCACGGCGCTTGCGATCCACGAGGACGGAATCACGCCCTCGTGGCCCGGGCGGCCGAGCGCGAAGCCCGCGAACACGACGCCCGCGAAGAGCAGCGGCGTGATCTGCTTCGCGAAGCCCCACGTCGATGCCAGCCACTCCTCGGCTTCGCCGCCGCGCGTCCGCGCGAGCAGGAGCGTGAGTCCGGCGATCGCGAGCGTGAAGGGCACGAGCGGCGCCTCTGGCGCGATCGCGTAGCCGGCCGCCGCCGGGAGGGCGGCGATCGCCACGTGCGCGAGCGGAATCGCGAGCCGCCGCGCGAGCAAGAGCGCGAAGCCGAGCGCCGCGACCGTCGTGATCGGCCACTTCCACGCATGCACGAAAGCGAAGAAGCCCGTCGCCTGCGCCGGGGCACCCCAGTTCGCGAAGACGAGCACCGCGACCATGAACGCAAAGAAGAGCGCCGTCATACCGAGCGATTGCGCGGGGCCGCCGTCGGGCAGCACGAGATCGCCGCGCGCGCGCTCGGCCTCCTCGCGGCGAAAGATGAAGTGCATCAGGCCACCGACGACCACGCTGCAGAGCACCGCCGTGACGGCTCGTGCGATGCCCAGCTCGAAGCCGAGCACGCGCGCCGTGAGGATGATCGCGAGAATGTTGATGGCCGGGCCCGAGTAGAGAAACGCGATCGCTGGGCCGAGCCCTGCTCCGCGCTTGTGGATGCTCGCGAAGATCGGCAGCACCGTGCACGAGCACACCGCGAGGATCGTCCCCGAGACCGCCGCGACGCCGTAGGCGACCGTCCGCTTCGCCTCCGCCCCGAGATAGCGCATCACCGAGGCTTGCGAGAGGAAGACGCCGATAGCCCCCGCGATGAAGAACGCGGGCACGAGGCAGAGCATCACGTGCTCGCGTGCGTACCAGCGCGTCAGCTCCAGCGCTTCGAAGACCGCATTGTCGAAGCGGGGCACGCCCACGGGAAGGTAGTAGAGCGCCCCGAAGAGCCCCAGCAGCCCGACGAGCACGCGTCCTTCGCCGGGCGACGCAAGGAAGCGCAGGAAGCGCGCGAGATCGGCGCCGAGCGTTGCGAGGCCGCCGGCAGGGGAGGGCGCGGAGGCCGTTCGCGGGTCCGTCGTGGTGGCCATGGCCCCGCGCCTCAGGAGACCGCCCGCACGAGGCGGGCCGTCTGGTCGTTCGCGACGCGCTCGAGTCCGACGAGGCTGAGAGCCACGCCCGGCGAGCAGAGCCGGTAGAAGACCATCGCGCCGCGGCGCTCGTCTTCGACCAGGCCAGCCTCGCGCAGGACGGCCAAGTGCTTCGAGACCGTGGACATGTCGAGCCCGAGGAGGGGCTGGATCATGCAGACGCAGCGCTCGCCATCTTCAAGCGTTTCAATGATTTGCAGGCGTGAGGGATGGGCGAGGGCCTGAGCGACGCGGGCGATGCGGCGCAGGCGGTCAGCGGGATCTGCCATGGGGGCTCCTGGACAATGGCGCCATTGGCCAAATGACCACAGCAGACGATGCTCCCGTCGAGGGCGCTTGTCAAACGAGTTTGTTAATCGACCACCGCTCTTCTTCCGCGGCGTCAGGAGTCCCGCTTCCGAGCCTCTGCAATCAGGGCTTCCAGCGAGTCGAGGTGAGAGCGGAGAGCGGTGCGGCCGGTCGTGGTCAGGGAGTACCACGACACCGGCTTGCGGTCGGCGAACTCCTTCGCGACGGCGACGTAGCCGGCGTCCTCGAGCTTGCGGAGGTTCGCGCCGAGGTTGCCGTCGGTCTCGCCCGTCACTTCCTTGAGCCGAGAGAACGAGAGCCTGTCACTGCGCGCGAGCAGCACGGTGATCGTCAGGCGCAGTCGATGCTCGAGGAGACGATCGAAGCCGTCTCCGCCCGTGCCGTCGCCGTCGTGATGCTCAGGCCTTCGCCGCGCCACGCCGGCCTCCGAACGCCGCTGCGAGGAAGAGGCTCGTGCCGATCGCGATGCCAGTGATCGTCCACTCGTACGAGTGGACGAAGAACATCCCGACGAAGCACGCGAACGTGATCAGCCCGAGCCACACTTCGATCCGATCCAGGTAGAGACCCGCCGTGAAGTACGCGAAGGCGATGATCAGCAGGATGAGGCGGCCGGCCACGGCGCCTTCGATCGCGTTCGTCGCGTCGAGCGCGACCACGCCGAGAATGGCGAACATCATCGCCGTCCAGTGCATCGCGTGCTGGAACGCCTGCTGCCGCGATTCTTGACCCAGGCGGCGGGCGAATCGCGCACCGATCACGCCGCTCAGGATGCCGCCGATGGGACCCGCGATCGCGAAGAACATCCCTCCCATCCGCGGATCGAAATCGAAGAGCGGCATGCCCGCGAGCGAGATCAAACCCCAGAGGACGTACACCAGGGGCGGGCTCGTGCGCTCGTCCGCGCGCGCGAGTGCACCACGAACGTAGGAGAGGTCGTCGCTCGCTTTCTTCACATCGCTCACGGCTCTTATCCTCGCACCGAAAAGGCGGGGAGCGTCCCGGACCCAAGGCGGGACGCACCCCGCGTGCCATCACCTCGAACGCACTCCCGTCAACGGGCGCGGGCGAGCGTTTCCGTCCACGTGATCGAAGTCTCTCCGTAGCGCTTCGTGCCGACCTTCTCGATCGCGTCCCCGTCGATGCGGATCAGCTCCATGACCGATCCGCCAGGAAAGGACATCGCGTACGAGCAGAGGTTGGCTTCACAGTGCCCGCGGCCCTCACCCGCTCGATCCTCGCCGCGCACGACAAGTGATCCGTCCGGCTGCGCGATGAGCGTCAGAGACTCGCGCCGCTTCTGCCCCGACCCGTCGTCGTAGACGTAAGTTGCGACGATCGTCGACCCTTCGATCGAGGCTGCGACCTCGTAGGTGCCCGTCGAGTTCTGAGGACCCAGGTAACGACCCTGGCCCGTGAACTCGCCTTGCGGCAAACGCTCCTGGGCCAATGCCGCGCCACTGGCCATCAAAACGAAAAGAACACCGACAAACAGATAACGACGCATGGGAACCTCGCTCGACGGCGGTCACCCGGGCCCGAACACGGCGCCGCCGTCGTCCATTACAAAGTACTCTGATTATTAGAGTCGTCAAGCTCGATCGAGAAAAAATGTGAGGAAGACCACCCTTCCCGCACTCCCCGCCCCGGGTGGCGAAGGCGCGCCCGTCCCCTTGATCGTCCTCCCCGCCAAGTCCCATGCTTCCGCCTCGGAGGGCAAGTGTTCGAAACGGTCGATCTCGCGACGAGTCTCTCGAAAGACGAATACAAGAAGGCGCTCGACGAACTCGAATTCGTTCTCGCCACCCTGCAGCGGGCGGTCTACGAAGAGCGCATCCCCGTGCTCGTCGTCTTCGAGGGCTGGTACGCCTCGGGCCGCGGCGACGCGATGGCGCAGCTCGCGCATCACTTCGACCCACGCGGTATGAGCGTCCACGTCACGCACGCCTCGTCGGACGAGGACCGCATGCGGCCCTGGCTCTACCGCTTCTGGAAGCGCCTCCCGTCGCGGGGCTCGATCGGGATCTTCGATCGCTCCTGGTACTACCTGCTCTGGAACCGGCGCTTCGATGGCCTGATCTCGCCGGTCGAGTGGGAGCGCCGCCTCGCCGAGATCGACGATTTCGAGCGCCAGCTCGTCGACGAGGGGACGATCCTCATCAAGCTCTGGATGCACATCTCGCAGAAAGAGCAGAAGCGCCGTCTCAAGGATTGGGCGAAGGACGACACGCAGCGCTGGCGCGTCTCCGACGAGGACTGGAAGCGCCACGAGCACTACCCGCAGCGCATGCTGCTCGCCGAGGAGATGCTCGCGCGCACGCACACGCACCGCGGGCCGTGGACGATCATCGAGGCCGAGGACGAGCGTCACCGCCGCGTCCGCGTGCTGCGCACCGTCGCCGACACGCTGCGTCGCGAGCTCGCGCGCCGCGGCGTCGCGCGCGAGCGTCTCGAACCGCTCACCGAAGAACTTCCTCCCGGTACGCATCTCGAACCGATCGCCGCGCAGGACACCATTCCCAACCCACTCGTGCTCTCGGCCGACTCGCTGCTCGCCCGCGTCGATCACACGCTGACCATCGAAACCGACGTCTACCGCGAGCGTCTCAAGACCGCCCAGAAGCGCCTGCGCAGCCTCGGCTTCGAGTGCTACAAGCACCGCCTCCCGGTGGTCGTCGTGTTCGAGGGCTGGGACGCCGCTGGCAAAGGCGGGGCGATCAAGCGCATGACCGCCAAGATGGACCCGCGCGGCTACGAGGTGATCCCGATCGCGGCTCCCACGCCGCAGGAACTGGCGCGCCACTACCTGTGGCGCTTCTGGACGCAGGTGCCGAAAGACGGCCACTGGGCGATCTTCGATCGTTCGTGGTACGGCCGCGTACTCGTCGAGCGCATCGAGGGCTTCGCCTCCGAAGACGAGTGGCGCCGCTCCTACGAGGAGATCAACGCGTTCGAGCATTCCCTGCACGAGCACGGGACGGTGATCGTGAAGTACTGGCTCGACATCACTCCGCAGGAACAGCTCGAGCGCTTCCGCCGCCGAGAAGAGTCGCCCATCCGCCGCCACAAGATCACAGCCGAGGATTGGCGCAACCGCGCGCGCTTTCCGCTCTACTACGAGGCCGTCTCGGACATGCTGCGCCAGACGAGCACGGCGCACGCGCCGTGGACGATCGTCGAGGCCGACGACAAGCGTTGGTCGCGGGTGAAAGTCTGCGAGCAACTCGTGCGCGCGGTCGAGACAGGGCTCGCGGCGAGAGCGTGAGGGGGCGCCGCCCGCCCCCTCGCTCTCTTCTCCCTTGAAAGCGAACCGTCAGCGCTTCTTGAACGAAGCGGGAACCGCGACCGCGTCCGCGGGCACCGACGACGCGATGGTGCGCACTTCGCGCTCGGTCGTCATCGCGAGCCGCCGCTCCCCGCTGCCCTGCGCGGAGCCCTGGCTCTTGGTCTCGCCGCCGTCGCTCTTCTTCTTGCCGAACATCTTGCCGAACTTGCCCGCCATGCCGCCGAGCGAGGCGCCGCCTTGATCGCCCTCGCTGCCGGATGCCGCGTTCGGGTCGGCGACCGTCTCGATCCTCATGACCGTCGCCAGCGGCGAGCCATCGAAGGCGGACTGCTTGTCGCGCAGGGCCTTCATCACTTTCGCGATCGACGGGTTCTGGCCGAGCATCTGCGCCATCTGCATCGCGCTCTCGCCGATCGCCCCGTCGAGCGCGATCGCCTTGGCGTAGCGCACATTGAACGCGTCGATCGCCGCGAGCTCCGGCAGCTTCGGGCCCATGCACATGGTGGTGGTGAGGACGGTCCCGCCGCCCGCCTCGAGCGTCATCCCCTTCTTGCGGGCGACGATCGTCACGACGGTGTCCTTACACGGGTGGCCGGCGAGCGTGCGCTTCGCGTCGGTCTCCTTGACGTCGACGTCGATTTCATACTCGGGGCCGCCCTGCTTGGGCGCACTCTCTCCGGAGGCCTGCTTCGCCCGATCGAGAGCCTCGCGCATCTGCTGGCGATACTCTTCGAAGGTCATCACCGAGTAGCGCTGCTTGTCGAACTCGATCGTGTAGATCTTCTCTTCGGCGAGATCGACGAGGATCCCGTTGTCGCCCGTACGGTCGAGTTTGCGGTCGCCTTTGACCGACTCGATCGTCGTGACGCCTTCACGCGCCGCCTTGCCGCCGAAGGTGTTGAACATCTGCCCCATCGCCCCGCCGAACTCGGTCCTCGTGTGCGCCGTCACCTGCGCGTCCGCGAGACCGAAGCCGATGCCCGCCAACGAAACCGCGAGGAGAGTCACTCCTCGACGACAAAAAAACCGCATCTCGATTCCTCCGCGCGCGCCTCCCATCCGGCCGTCGCGCCGAGCCGATTGTAGTCCTGCGGGCCGCGCGAGTCCGCGTCAGACATCCTGCGGAGGACCGACCTCCATGTCGCGAGGGCACGCGACGATGAGCGTCAGGCCCTCCACGCCCCGGACGCGCAAAGTGGCCCCCGCTGCGACGGGTGCCTCGCCCGGTGCGAGGCGCGCGCGCCAGAGCTCCTGTCCGGCGCGGACCCAGCCGTCACCGTCGAAGCCGTCGCGCACGATCACGGCCCGCCCGATCATCCGCGCGGCCGCGGGCTCCGATGGCCCGTAGGCGTGACGGACCCGCGGATAGAGCCAAGCGTCCTTCGCGATCCATGCGAGGACGATGGCGCCGACGAGCCACCACGAGAGACCCAGCCAGCGCTGCGCCAGGACGAGCGCGACGACGAGCGCGACGGTGCCCACGGCCTGCAGCACGACGTAGCGCACCAGCGTGGATCGGCTGGGGTGAGAGCGCGGCGGCTCGTTCATGCCCCGATCGTCCGCGAATTGTCTGCGTTGCGCCACACGGGTCGCGAGATGTGTATAAAGTCCTCTTGATCCCGCGCGACGGAGGATCTGTGGGTCGCAATCGCTGGCGCCGCTTCCGAGGCTACGTCGACGAGCTCGAAGAAATCATGCGCGTTCTCGGGGCCGAACTCGACGCGGCCGAGGCCGAGATCGCGCGCGAGTACAAGCCCCGCGACTGGCCCTTGAAGCACCGCGTCGCAGCCCGCCGCGAGCTGGTGCGCCGGGCGCTCGACGTGCCCTTCTTCGACGAGCTCGTCCGCGATGCCGCTCGCTGCGGCGATCTCGATACGCTCACGCCTCCCGACGAGGCCCTACGTCCGTGGGCCGAGGGGCAAGACCACGTCGTCAGGCCCGCCGGCCTCCGCGACGGATCGATCGAAGGAGGCGAGGCGCTGGAGGACGACGACGACCAGCCCGCTCCCGCGCGCCTCCGCCACGCGGAGCGCGCGCTCGCGCATCGCACGCGCTCGCTCGTCCCGCTGCTGGAAGATCTCACGACGGCTCGCAATGCCTCCGCCGTCGTCCGGACCGCCGATGCGCTCGGTCTCCAAGAGGTCCACTTCGTGCACTGCGACGGCAAGATTCGCTTGCAGACGACGGTGACGACCGCGTGCCAGCGCTATCTCGACCTTCATTGGCACCGCGATACGTCTGCGGCCATCGCAGGCCTGCGCGAGCGCGGGTATCGCATCCTTTGCGCCGACTTCGGTCCAGCAGCCCAGAGCGTGGAGGACGTCTCGCTGGGCGAGCGCGTCGCGCTGCTCTTCGGCAGCGAACAGCGCGGAGTCTCGGCGCGCGCGCGCGACGAAGCCGACGCGCTCTTCTATCTGCCTACCTGCGGCTTCGTCAGCTACCTCAACGTTTCGGTCGCGGCGGGAATCGCTCTGGCGACGGTCGACCGCCGGCTGCGTGCGCTCGGCACGCGCGCGCCACTCGACGAAACGGATCGCAACGCGCTGCGCCGCGCGTGGTACCTCGCGCTCGCCGGTGCCGATCCCGAGCGCCAGCGGCTCTATCTCGCGTGGGCGGATAAGCCGCCGGCCCCGTCCCCGCTTCTGCTCGCGACGCCAAGCCGCGAAAAGCGGCGCTGACTCACTTCTCGGACGGCGCGTCCTTCAGTGCGTCGATCGCGGCGAGCAGTTCCGACGCGGTCGGGCGCACTTTGAAGTCCTCGTCGACGCGCCAGTAGCGGATGATCCCCTCGGCGTCGATGACTACGGCGGTGGGGTGGGGGATGCGGCGCTCACCCTGGCGAAGGATGCGGTAGCTCTCGATCGTCTTCGCGTCCGGATCGTGGAGCAGAGGAAAGGTGAACCCGCGCAGGGAAGCGGTTT
>CAZPJJ010000004.1:0-33707 GCA_964586535.1 uncultured Acidobacteriota bacterium
GTCGAGCACTCCCGCGAGAACGGCCGGCTGGTTGGCTACGATGCCGATCGGCCTCCCCGCCAGACGCGCGAAGCCGACGACGATGTTGCGCGCGAACGACTCGTGGACCTCGAAGAAGTCGCCGTGATCCACGATGGCGTGAATCACCTGCTTGATGTCGTAAGGCTTGTTCGAGTGCTCGGGAACCGCTGCGACGAGCGCCTCGTCCGCACGGTCGGGCGGATCGTCGCAGGGAATGCGCGGCGGATCCTCATGGTTGTTGAGCGGCAGGAACGAGAGCAGGCGCCGCGCGAGACTGATCGCATGCGCGTCGTCGTTCGCCGTGAAGTGCGAGACGCCGCTCTTCGATGCGTGCGTTTGCGGCCCGCCGAGATGCTCCTTCGAGACGTCCTCGTGGGTGACGGCTTTGATGACGTCCGGCCCCGTGATGAACATGTAGGACGTGTCGCGAACCATGATCGTGAAGTCGGTGATCGCGGGCGAATAGACGGCGCCGCCGGCACAGGGTCCCATGATCAGCGAGATCTGCGGGACGACGCCTGAAACGAGTGTGTTGCGCAGGAAGATATCCGCGTACCCTGCAAGGCTGGCCGCCCCCTCCTGGATCCTCGCGCCGCCCGAGTCGTTCAGCCCGATCACGGGGCAGCCGATCTTCAGCGCCTGGTCCATGATCTTGCAGATCTTCTGCGCGTAGGTCTCCGAGAGCGAGCCGCCGAAGACCGTGAAATCCTGCGCGAAGACCGCGACGGGGCGCCCTTCGATCGAGCCGAAGCCGGTGATCACGCCGTCGCCGGGGATGCGCTTTCCGTCCATGTCGAAATCGCGGCAGCGATGCACGACGAGGGCGTCGGTCTCCTCGAACGATCCGGGATCGACGAGCAACTCGACGCGCTCGCGAGCCGTGAGCTTGCCGGCCTCGTGCTGGCGCTCGAGTCTCTCGCTGCCTCCACCCTGCCTGGCCTCCGCCAAGCGCCGACGCAGTTCTTCGACTTTCTCCATCCGTCCTCCGGTCGTCTCGTCCAGCGCCGCGTCAGGGGCTACTTGCTGGGGACCTTCTTCCAATCATCGAGGAACTTGCGCAGGCCGATGTCCGTCAGCGGATGATTGAGCAGCGTCGAGACCACGCTGAAGGGCATCGTCGCCACGTCGGCGCCCATCATCGCCGCCTGAACGCAGTGCACCGGGTGTCGCACGCTCGCCACGAGGATCTCGGTGTCGAAGCCGTAGTTGTCGTAGATCTGGCGCACCTGACCGATGAGATCCATGCCCTCGTGGCTGATATCGTCGAGGCGGCCCACGAAGGGACTGATGTAAGAGGCGCCCGCCTTGGCTGCGATGAGTGCCTGCATGGGCGAGAAGCAGAGCGTGACGTTCGTCTTGATGCCGCTCTCCGCACATGCCCGCACGGCCTTGATGCCTTCCGCGATGACAGGGATCTTGACGACGATGTTCTCGTGGATGGCGGCGAGCTCTTTCGCTTCGCGCATCATGCCGTCGAAGTCCACGGCGGTGACTTCCGCGCTCACGGGGCCGTCGACGATCTCGAGAATCTCATCGAGAACCGCGCGAAACGACTTGCCCGTCTTGGCGACGAGCGAAGGGTTGGTCGTCACCCCGTCCAGGACGCCCATCTTCTGAGCTTCTTTGATCTCGTCGATATTCGCCGTGTCGATGAAGAACTTCATAGCGTCGCTCCTTTGGCACGCGTTGCCGTCATGGAATATTCGTCACTCGCCTTCCGGCTCGTCGGCCGGGGTGTCCACCGGCCCTTCGTCGAGTTCTTCGGGCTCCGGATCCGCATCGAGGACTGGCCCGCCGGCGTTGCCCGCATCGACTCCTTGCTCGATCGCGACCTCCTCCGGCTGAACGCTTCCGACGCGCGTCACCGAAACGACCTCGTCCTCGGCATCGAGCTTGATGATCCGAACGCCCTGCGCGTTGCGGCCGAAGAGGCTGATCTCGCTGACGGCCGTGCGAATCACTTTGCCCGCCTTCGTGGCGACGACGACCTCGTCCTCGGGAACGATGGTCAAAGCCGCGACCACGGGGCCGGTCTTCTCGGTACAGCGCAGACTGATCAGGCCGAGTCCGCCGCGCCCTTGCGTGCGGTACTCGGCGACGGTGGTGCGCTTGCCGTAGCCGAAGGCAGTCACGGTGAGGATCTGTTCGTTCTCGGAAACGACCGAGGCGCCCACGACGCGGTCGCCTTCGCGCAGTTGGATACCCCGTACGCCGCGCGCCGGGCGTCCCATCGCCCGCACCTCTTGCACCGCGAAGCGAACCGACATGCCGCGACTCGTCGCGATGAAGATGGTGTCCGAATCGCGCGCCAAACCCACGGAGATGAGGCTGTCGCCCTCATCGAGCGTCAACGCGATGAGCCCGCTCGAGCGGATGTTCGCGTACGCCGGCAACTCGGTGCGCTTCACCACGCCGTTGCGAGTGAACGTGACGACCGAGAGGTCGGGATCTTCGAGCGAGCGTAAGGCCAAGAAACCCTGGAGACGCTCGTCCGGCTGGAGCGGAAAGAGGTTGACCGCCGGTTTGCCCTGGCTCGTCCGGCCGAACTCGGGAACGCGATAGACAGGGAGGATGTGAACCCGACCGGCCGACGTGAACCAGAGGCTCGAATCGTGGGTCGAGGCCACTTTGATGCTCTCGATGAAGTCGTCATCGCGGACGCCGGCCAGCATGAGGCCCTTGCCTCCCCGGCCCTGGCTGCGGTACTCCGAAAGCGAAGTGCGCTTCACGTAGTTCCGATTCGAGAGCGTGATGACGACTCCCTCCTCGGTGATCATGTCGAGCGTCTGGATGTCGACTTCTTCTTCTTCGATGCGCGTTCGGCGTTCGTCGGCGAAGCGCGCGCGAATCTCGCGAAGCTCTTGCGCGACGATGCCGTCGACGAGCTCGGTCGAGGCGAGTATTCGCCGATACTCCTCGATGCGCGCCCGCAGTTCGCGAAGCTCGTCGAGCAGCTTGTCGCGTTCGAGCTGCGTCAGCCGCTGCAGACGCATGTCGAGGATGGCCTGCGCCTGCAAGTCGCTGAAGTCGAAGCGCGCCATGAGGCCCTCTTTGGCCTCGGCCGGCGTGCTCGATGCGCGGATCAGCGCGATCACCTCGTCGAGGTGGTCGAGCGCCTTGCTCAGCCCCTCCAGGATGTGGGCGCGCGCCTCGGCCTGCTTGAGCAGATACTGCGTGCGGCGCACCACGACCTCGCGCCGATGCACGAGGTAGTGCCAGATCATCTCCTTCAGGTTCAGGACGCGCGGCCGTCCGGAGACGATCGCGAGGAAAATCGCGCCGAAGGTCGTCTGCAGCTTGGTGTGCTTGAAGAGATTGGTGATGACGACCTTCGGTACGGCTTCCTTGCGCAACTCGATGACGACGCGGATGCCTTCACGATCGGATTCGTCGCGGATATCGGCGATGTCGGCAATTCCGTCGATCTTGCGCGTGCGCTTGGGGTCGCGCTGATCGCGTACGAGTTGCGCGATCTCCTCGATGAGCTGCACTTTGTTGACCTGGTAGGGGATCTCGCTGATCACCAGGCGGTCGCGTTGGCCGGGCTTTCCCTCTTCGACGTCGATCACGCCCCGCACGATGATGCGACCGCGACCCGTGTGATAGGCCTCGACGATGCCCGAGCGCCCGTGGATCACGCCCGCCGTGGGAAAGTCGGGCCCTTTGATGAAGGCAAGCAGATCGGCGACCTTGCAGCGCGGGTTGCGGATCAGGTAGTCCGCCGCGTCGATGACCTCTCCCAGATTGTGCGGGGGAATGCGAGTCGCCATGCCGACGGCGATCCCGTCGGCGCCGTTCGCGAGCAGGTTCGGAAAGCCGCAAGGCAGCACGAGCGGCTCGTCTTCGGTTCCGTCGTAGTTGGGTCCGAAGTCGACAGTCTCTTTGTCGATGTCGCGGAGCATCTCTTCCGCGAGCTGGTGCATGCGGATTTCCGTGTACCGCATCGCGGCGGCGCGATCGCCGTCGATCGAGCCGAAGTTGCCCTGACCGTCGATGAGCGGATAACGCAGGGAGAAGTCCTGCGCGAGGCGTACGATCGTGTCGTAGACCGCCTGATCACCGTGCGGGTGGAACTTGCCGATCACTTCGCCGACGGTCTTGGCGCTCTTACGGTACGTCTTGCCCGAGCTGTTGCCGGACTGGTGCATCGCGTAGAGCACGCGGCGGTGCACGGGCTTGAGGCCGTCACGAACATCCGGCAGGGCGCGCCCGATGATCACCGACATCGCGTAGTCGAGATACGAGAAGCGCATCTCGTCTTCGATGCTGACCGTCGCGCGCGTCAGTGCATGACTTTCTTCCATCGCTTCTCCGCGCGGACCCGCTTTCCGGTCGAAAGCCGTAGGGTCCGCTGCTCGCTCGTCGTCACACGTCCAGGTTCTTCACGTCCAGAGCGTTTTCTTCGATGAACTGGCGCCGCGGCTCCACGGCGTCTCCCATGAGGACGGTGAAGAGATCGTCCGCCTGCACCTCGTCCGTGACCGTCACCCGAAGCAGGCGCCGGTTCTCGGGATTCATCGTCGTCTCCCAGAGCTGGCTCGGGTTCATTTCGCCAAGACCCTTGTAGCGCTGGATCGAGACGCCCCGTCTCCCCTCCTCGAGCAGGTGATCGAGGAGTTGCACGCGGGACGGCAGAATGGCGCTCCGCGATCCCGCGCGGACTTCGATCGCTCCCTGACCGAGGTCCTTCAGATGCGGATGCAGCGCCAGCAACTGCCGGTACTCGCCGCTGAGCACGACTTCATCGGAAAGAACGTACTCGCGATGTCCCTGCTCGAGAGCGACGGCCTTCAGATTGAACGTGCCGTGCTCGGGATCCGTGCGAAGATCGCGGACTTCGTGGCCCATCGAGCCGAGCAGCTCGCCGAGCGCTTGGAGGCGGTCGCGATCGCGGAAGTCCTCGGTGCGCGAAAAACCGAAATCGAGCAGCGCCAGCACGCCTTCCTTGGGCCAGCCGCGGCGCTCGAGCGCCGTACGGTACTTGCGGAACTCGACCAGCTGCTGCAGCAGGTTGACGAGCTCGTTGCCCGACCACGACCGCGACGACGCGAGCGACACGACCGTCGTGTCGTCGGCGGCCTTGCGCACGAGGTAGTCGGAGAGCTCCTGGTCGTTCTGCAGGTAGAGTTCTTCGCGGCCCTTTCGGACTTTGTAGAGCGGCGGCTGGGCGATGAAGAGATGGCCGCGTTCGATGACCTCGGGCATCTGCCTGTAGAAGAAGGTCAAGAGCAGCGTGCGGATGTGCGAACCGTCGACGTCGGCGTCGGTCATCAGAACGATCTTGTGGTAGCGCAGCTTGGAGATGTCGTGGTCGTCACGGATTCCGCAGCCGAGAGCCGTGATGATCGTGCGGATCTCCTCGTGCGAAAGCATCTTGTCGTAGCGCGCCTTTTCGACGTTGAGGATCTTGCCGCGGAGCGGGAGGATCGCCTGGAAGTGGCGATCGCGGCCCTGCTTCGCCGATCCGCCGGCCGAGTCGCCTTCGACGAGGAAGAGCTCGGAGTTCGCAGGATCGCGGCTCTGGCAGTCGGCGAGTTTTCCGGGAAGGCTTCCGGATTCGAGAAAGCCTTTCCGCCTCGTGAGCTCTTTGGCTTTGCGCGCGGCCTCTCGCGCTTGCTTCGCCTGGATGGCCTTGGTCAGGATCTGGCGCGCCGAGCGTGGGTTCTCGTCCAGGTAGGCGGAGAGCTGATCGTAGACGAGCGACGAAACGACGCTGGCGACCTCGCTGTTACCGAGCTTCGTCTTGGTCTGCCCTTCGAACTGCGGGTCGCGGACCTTGACGGAGATGACCGCCGATAGACCCTCGCGGACGTCATCGCCCGAAAGCGAGACTTCTTTCATGTCCTTGGAGAGCGAGCCCGCGTGGCGCTGCGAGTAGTTGTTGAGCGTCCGCGTCAGCGCGGCGCGGAATCCCGAGAGGTGCGTCCCGCCTTCCGTCGTGTTGATGCTGTTGGCGAACGCGAACACGGACTCGAGGTAGGAGTCGTTGTACTGCACCGCGATGTCGACCAGCACTCCGTCGCGCTCGCCGCGTACGACGATCGGCGGCTCGTGCAGGGCCACTCTCTTCTGGTTGAGGTGCTGAACGAACTCGACGATTCCACCCTCGTAGTAGAACGCCCTCTCGATCGGCTCCGTCCCGCGCTCGTCGCGCAGGGTGATGCGCACGCCGCTGTTGAGGAACGCGAGTTCGCGGATCCGCTGCGACAGGACATCCAGTGAAACCTCGAGCGTCTCGAAAATCTGCGGATCGGGACGGAACGTGACCATCGTTCCGCGCTTGTTGGTGGTTCCAACTTGCTCGAAGGGAGTCGCGATCGCGCCGCGGGCATAGCTCTGCCGGTAGACCTTGCCATCGCGCCAGATCTCGAGGTCGAGCGTCTCCGACAACGCGTTGACGACGGAGACGCCGACGCCATGAAGTCCGCCGCTGACGCTGTAGGCGTCGGATTCGAACTTGCCGCCGGCGTGGAGCGTCGTCATGACGACTTGCGCGGCCGGTTCGCCGGTCTCGGGATGTGTATCGACGGGAATGCCGCGTCCGTTGTCGACGACGGTGATGGAGTTGTCGGCGTGGACCGTCACTTCGATCGCGTTGCAATAGCCGGCTTGCGCCTCGTCGATGCTGTTGTCGACGACTTCCCAGACGAGGTGGTGCAATCCATGGACACTCGTCGATCCGATGTACATGCCGGGACGCTTGCGAACGGCCTCGAGGCCTCGCAGCACCTTGATGGACTCGGCGTTGTATGCCTTGTCAGGATGCGGTGCGGAGAGCGAAGTGGTCTCCGTCCCGGGCGTCTCTTTGAGCGTGTCGTCCGTCATGGTCCCTCGTCAGAGAGCGGTTCATTCGCCGGGAGTGACGCGCCCCGCATCGACGCGCACCCGGTGGGCATCGAGGCCCCCGGCGAGGTTTGGCTTGGAAGTCGCGGCCAGCACCTGAGCCTCGCCAACGGCGGAGCGCAGGAGCGCTTCGAGCCGGCGGGCATCGAGTTCGGTATCGACATCGTCGAGGATGAGAAGGGGTGCGGCGCCGGTGCGGCTGGCTCGGACATGCCTGGCCTGGGCCAGCGAGAGCGCATAGAAGGCGGCGCGGACTTGGCCTGCCGAGCCGAAGCGAAGCAGGTTTCTTCCGTCGACGAGGATCTCGATATCGTCCCGGTGGGGGCCGGAGCGGGTCGTTCCGAGTCGGCGCTCCTCGGTCCTCGTGGCCAAGAGGCGTTCATGAAGCCGACCCGATGGCGTTCGCCGATAGACGAGTTGCGCAACCTTCCCTTCCGGAAATAGTTCGGGCCAACATGCGAACTCGCTTTGCCAGGCGGCCACTTGCTGCTCACGGCGCGCGGCGAGCGATTCGCCGACGCGAACGAAAAGTGTGTCCCAAGGTTCGAGTGCCTTATCTGAGGCCCCATCGCGCAGAAGGCGGTTGCGCTGCGCGAGCGTCTTCCTGAAATCCCCGAGATCTTGGAGATGCTCGGGATACGCCGCGGCGGTCGCTCTGTCGATGAAGCGCCGCCGCTCGGCCGGGCTGCCAGCGATGCTGGGCACGCTGTCTCCGGACAAGGCCAGCGCGGGCAGAAATCCCAAATATTCCCGCAACTTAGCGGGGCATTCTCCCACGCGCAGGTGCTTTTCGCCACGCTCGCGGGCGACGCTCGCGGCGAGCTGGAGCGAGACGTCTTTCGGGTCGCGGAGGCCCGCCCCGACCGCCGCAAGGGGGCTCTCGTGACGGATGAGTTCGCGGGCGTCTTGCGTCCGGTAAGACTTGGTCGTAGCGACGAAGTAAGCCGCTTCCAGGAGCGAGGATTTGCCCTGGGCGTTCGCCCCATGGACGAGCACGAGCCGATGCGCGAGCGAGATCGTCTGGCTCTCCAGGTTGCGCACTCCCTCGACGCGCAGCCAGAGGAGCACCGGGTCAGCTCAGGGCCATGGGCATGACGACGTAGCGATCGGTGCGCCCGTCATCCTCGGGCCTGGCCGGCGAGAAGAGCCCCTGCCCCATGACCTCGCCGAGTTCCACGCGGACCGTCTCGGTGCCCGCCGAGGAGACAAAGTCGAGCACGTACTGGGCATTGAAACCGATCTGCAGCGGCGCCCCGTCGTAGTGGACGGCCATTTCTTCGACGGCCTCGCCATGGACGTGATGCTCCGTCGACAAGACGAGTCGATGCTCGGCGAGATCGAATTTCACCATCCGCGACTGGTCCTGACTGAGGACCGCGACGCGTTCGATCGCCGCGCGCAGGTCGGAGGTTCCAATCTCGAACTTCTTCTCGTTGGACTTCGGAATCACGCGTGCGTAGTCCGGGAACTTCATTTCGAGCAGGTGCGTGCTGAGTTCGCGGGCTCCCACCTCCGCGAAGAGGCTGCCACCTTTGATCCAAAGCCTGGTCTCGCCCTCGTCCTCGGCGGCGAGCTTGCCGAGCTCTGCGAGAGCCTTGCGAGGTACGACGATGTCGCCCCCGATCTCCTCGAGGCGCCGTGCGGGTCTCGTGGAGAGCGAGAGACGGTGCCCATCGGTGGCGACCATCGTGAGGCGGTCGTCTTCGATCCTCCAGAGCGCTCCCCCGAGCGAGTAGCGTGGATCGTCCGTCGTGACGGCGAAAAGAACGCGCCGCGTCATGTCCGCAAGCCAGCGGCTCTCGACGCTGGCGTTCGGTTCTCCTTCTCGCCGGGGAAGGCTGGGGAACGTCTCCGTATCTTGCGTGGACAGGCGGTAGCGGATCTTCTCGAGCGAGATGTGCAGCGAATCCTTCTGCAGCTTGAAACCAATCTGCCCCTGCGGGAGCCGGCGCGCGATGTCATGCAAGCGCCGGGCGTCGACGGCTACGGTTCCCGGCATTTCGACTTGTGCGTGGAACGTAGCCCTGAAGCCAACCTCGAGGTCCGTTGCCATCAAGACGACACGGCCATCCTCGACGGCGGAGATGAGCACGTTCGCCAGCATAGGGATCGTCGCCTTTCGCTCGACGACGCCCTGGAGGAGGCTCAGTTCCCGCAGGAGAACCGACTGATCGACGACGAATCTCATCGGTTGGTGTCCCTGCCGTACCTCGGCCGAGGTGCGGCGGATGGAGGATTCGAAGAAGGGAATATTCTAGTAGTTGTTGGAATCGAAGGAGCAGTAGGGGGGTAGAGTTCTGTGTCAAACGGGGGAAACGTCTCGATCTGAAGAAGTTCCGCGGCGCAGGGGTGGTGACCCTGGCTGTGGACGAATCGGGAGGAACGAGAGGTGTGAAGAGTCATGGGGGTTGTGACACGGTCATCCACAGGCCTTGTCATGAACACCCCTGTGAACGCGGTGGATGGACGTCTCGCAGTCACCGCAGTTTTCCTTCGATGCGGCGGAGCGTTGCCTGGAGGGAGGCGTCTTCCAGGAGCTGCTTCTCGATTTTGCGGTAGGCGTGGAGTGCCGTCGTATGGTGCTTGTTCCCGAGGTGGTCCGCGATCGCCGGATAACTCTGGCCGGCAAGTTTCTTGGCGAGATACATCGCGATTTGGCGAGGGAACGCGATCCGGCGCTCGTTAGTCCTCGACTTTAGATCGAGCACCCGCAGATTGAACTCGTTGGCGACGACTCGCACGATCGTCTCGATCGTGACCTGGGGCTCGGCTTGAGGAGCCAAGCTGCGGATCACTTGGCGCGCGATCTCGAGATCTGGACGGCGGCGCTGAAGGGACGCCGTGGCGACGAGGGTCTTCAGTGATCCCTCGAGCTCTCGAATGTTGGAGTTGACGTGGCTCGCCAGGAAGAGGGCGACATCCGAGGGCAGCTCCCAACCCTCGCTGGCTGCCATCTTGTTGAGGATAGCGATCTTGGTCTCGAGGTCCGGCGGTGAGATGTCGGCGATCAGGCCCCATTCGAAGCGGCTTCGCAGGCGCTCCTCCAGGGCCGGGATCGAGCGGGGCGGGCAGTCGCAGGTGACGACAATTTGTTTCTGCCCGTCGTAGAGCGCGTTGAAGGTGTGGAAGAACTCTTCCTGCGTGCTTTCCTTGCCAGCCAGAAACTGCACGTCATCGATGAGCAGCACATCGACCGAGCGGTAGCGGTCTCGAAAGCGCCCCGTCTCTTCGAATCGGATCGCCGAGATCAGTTCGTTCATGAACTCCTCGCTCGTGAGGTACACGACGCGGAGTTTGCGAGCATCGTTGATCAGGGCGTTGCCGATGGCCTGCATCAGGTGGGTCTTGCCCAGTCCCACGCCCCCATAGATGAAGAGCGGGTTGTAGGTCGAAGCGGGCTGTTCGCTGACGGCGAGCGCCGCCGCGTGGGCGAAGTTGTTGCAGGAGGAGACGACGAAATTGCCGAACGTGTAGCGTCCGTTGAGGCGCGCCCGGCCATCCCCGAACTCGGCGCCGCGCGCTGCGGGAACGAGAGGGGACATCGGGAGGGGCTCGTCGGTCACGAACTCAATGCGGCAACCGCCGAGCCCCGCGGATGGCAACACCTCGTGAATCACCCCGAGGTAGGCCGTCCTCATCCACTCCGCGAACATTCCATTCGGGACCCTCACGCGGATCTCGTCGCTCTCGTGGCTGAGCAGGCGGGTGGGCGAAAACCAGGTTTCGAAGTTCCCGGGGGCGATTCGGCGGCGAACGAGGGAGCGGATCCGATCCCAGGCGTTGCCGTCCGCCGGCGATCCCGGTGTCAAGTTTTCCACAGTGCTATCCCCCGACGAGTGATCGATTTGAGAAGAGGTGAACCGGAACGGACGCACACTTTTTCCACAGGTGTGAATGCCCTGGGAATTCCGTTAACCCTTTTTTTATGAGGGATTTGCGATCCGAGAACGGGGAGAGAGGCAGCTGGCTGCCTCACGACTCTCTCCTCTTGCGCAAACCCTTCGGGCCTCGTCAAGCCGAGCGGCGGGAGAAGGCACCGACGGAGGATTTTCAATGGCTCAGAAACGGCTCGCGGAGCCTACCACCGTCGGTTTCACAGTGGCAATGGCTATTGTGAGTTCCTGCAACGCACGATGTTCTCTTATGTTCGTATTGATACGGACAAGTCCCCTGACGCTTCGCAAGGAGAGGGGGATAGGGTAAGACGAGCCTCGAGATCGAGCGTTTCCACGCGCGCCGCCTCGCTCTTCGCGCCATCGGACAGCCGCGATCCGCGCCGGGGTCCGGTCAAGCCTCGCCCATTGTTTGACAGCGGAGGGCCGCGCCCGTAGCCTACGTCGGTTTCCGGAATCCAGGCCTTTCCGCGGACGCGGTCCCAGAGCGGGCTGCGAGGGCGGAAACAGAGACGTCAGAGCACCCCGTACGTCTCCTGACCACGTGGCTGCTCGAGGTGCGAGGCTTGCACGATGAAGCGCACGTTCCAACCCAACAATCGCAAGCGCAAGAAGACTCACGGCTTTCTGGTCCGCATGGAAACGCCGGGCGGCAAGAACGTCCTAAAGAGGCGCCGTCAGAAGGGCCGCAAGCGCCTCTGCGTCTGAGCGAGCGTCCCGCGCGCGCGACCTTCCCGAAGGCTGTCCGCCTCCTCCAGCGACGCGACTTCGTCCGGATCTACGAGACCGGCATCCGCGTGGTAGGGCGGAGGCTGGTTCTCTTCGTCGTTCCACGCGAGGACGGACCGCCGCGACTGGGATTGACCGCCACGCGCAAGATCGGTTCCGCCGTGAAGCGCAATCGCATCAGGCGACTTCTTCGAGAGTCCTTTCGACGCCAGCGGGTCGCGCTGGCGTCGTGGGACATTGTGGTCAATGCACGCGCGGGTTCCCCCGCCTCCTCGTTCATCGAGGTCGACGAGGAACTCCGCTCCCTGATCAGGCGGGCGCGTCGCGCGATCGGCGAAGCCGGCCCGGCGCGGCGATGAAGAGGGTACTCATCGCCATGATTCGCGGTTATCAGCGCTACCTGTCGCCGTACTTGGGTCAACACTGCCGCTTCATGCCGTCGTGTTCCGAGTACGCGGTTCTCGCGATCGAAGAATGGGGCGCCCTCAAAGGCGCAGCGCTGGCGGCGTGGAGGATTCTCCGCTGCCAGCCTTTCTCGGCCGGGGGATTGGATTTCCCGCCGCGCCGTCGAGGCTGTCAGCTCCATGGATAAAGACACCTCCGTCAGGGTGATCGTCGCGATCGCCTTGACACTCGCCGTCGTCGTCCTGTGGGGCTACCTCTTCCCTCCTCCGGCTCCTGCCGCCCTGCCCGCCGCGACCTCTCCCGCAACCGACTCCGGAACTCCCGCGGCGACGCCCGGGCCTGCGGATTCGCCGGCCCCCGAGTCCTCGGGATCGACCGCGTCGCCACTCACAAACGAGCTGAACACCGTCGAGGCGGTGGTCGGGAGTCCCGACCAGGAGCCGGTGACCATCAGGACGGACGTGCAGGAGATCACCTTCTCGGCGAGGGGTGCGCGCGTCCTGAAGTGGGAACTGCTGACCTACCCACGCGATCCGAGCGCGCCCGACCAGGGTGTCGTCGATCTCGTGTCGCCTGAGTCGCGGCAGCTCGGCCGGCTACCGCTCGGCTTCGATGTCTCGGACGAGTCGCTGGCGGCTCTACTCAACGACTCGTGGTACGTGGTCGATGACGACGCCCCGACGCCAGCCGAGTTGAACGAACGCGGGCTCCCGCCGGAGACCAGTCGAGTCCGCTTCCGCTTCGCGGACGGCCGAGGTGTGGCGGCAACCAAGACGATCTACGTCGCGGCGGACGACAGCTATCTCAGCTTCGTGGAGTGGTCGCTCGAGCGGGGCGGCGCGCCCGTCGACTCCGCGTCTTTGAGTTGGGGGCCTGGCGTCGGTCGCGTCGTGAAGTCGGAATCGACCTACGTGAGGACACAGGAGTCCGCGATCGTCGACCTTCCCGAGGGCAAGTCGCGATTTCATGTCGATGACGTTCCGGGGACGCTCGAATTCTCCGCGCTTCGCACGCCGCGCTGGCTGTCTCTCGATGAACGCTACTTTGGCGTTGCGTTCATTCCGACCGAGGCCGCCGACTCTAGCGTCGTGCTCGCGCCCGCCGCGTCGCGCGAGCCGCAGGACGAGGAGGAGCAGCCCCGAAGGCTCGCGATCGAGACCTCCGCGGAGGCTTTCTGGCTCTTCACGGGGCCGAAGTACGATGCGCTCCTCAAGGAAGTCGACGCCAGACTGGGGTCGCGACTGCTCGAGACGATCGATTGGGGCTTTTTCGGCATCGTCGCCCGTCCTCTCTACCTGATCATGGCGTCGATTCACGGCGTCGTCGGCAACTGGGGCACGGCGATTCTCCTGATCACGCTCGCGATCAGGCTGCTATTCGTACCGCTCACTCACAAGTCGATGGTCTCGATGCGGCGCACTCAGGAGCAGATGGCGAAGCTGCAGCCCAAGATTCGCAAGGTGAAGGAAAAGTACGAAGGCAAGCGCGACATGGAATCGCGCCAGAAGATGAGCGAAGAGATGATGGCGCTCTACAAGAGAGAGGGCGTCAATCCGCTCTCGTCTCTGACGGGTTGCTTGCCGCTCTTCCTACAGTTGCCGGTTCTGTGGGCGATGCTCTCGGTGCTGACCGTCGTCATCGAACTGCGCGGAGCGCCGTTCTACGGCTGGATTCGCGATCTGTCGGCTCCGGACCCGACGTACGTCACGCCGATCCTGATGGGCCTGACGATGTTCGGGCAGCAAGTGATGACGATGGCGAAGACGGACGACCCGCAGCAACGCAGCCAGCAGCGGATCATGCTTTTCATGCCCTTGATGTTCACGTATTTCTTCTTGTGGGCGCCGAGCGGACTCGTCCTCTACTGGCTCGCGAACAGCGTCCTCGGAATCGCGCAGCAGTGGTTCGTGAACCGCCACGCGCAAGCGGCGAAGCGCGAAGCGCAGGCCGCCTGAGGCGCGGACCTCCAATCGGGTCTCCGCCTGCGAGAGACCCGGCGGCGAGTCAAACGAGATGCGGAAGCGGCGCGCCGAAGACGCGCCGGCATGAGAGAGGTTGGGGATGTCGAGCGAAGAGAAAGCACGGTTCTCAGGACGCGACGTTGCGGAAGCACTGGCTGCAGCACGCCGGCACTTCGGTGTCTCGAGGCAGCAATTGCGCTACGAGGTCGTCGAGCGCAAGGCCATGGGCCCGATGGAAGAAGCTCCCACGGAGGATCTCATCGAGCTCGAGGCGTGGCCCGTGGCAGGAGCCGAAGCGGAGCGCCCGAGCGGCGAGGTCTCGGTGCACGATGGCTACGCGCGGGATCGAGGTCCTCGCGAGCACGGTCGTGGTGGAGACCGGAGCCGTGGCGATGGCCGCCGTGGAGGCGGCCGCGGGCGGGGCGATCGCTCGCATGACGAGGGACGCCGGGGCCGCGGCGGCGCTTACGAAGCCGAGCGAGGCGCGGTGGACGACACTCCGTTCGAGATGCCGGCACTCTTCCCTCCTCCCGGCGTGACGAGTCCCGAGGATGTACTGCGAACTCTGACGACGGCGCTCCTCGATGGTCTCGACCTTCATCTCAACGTCGCGCGGGTCTCCCAGAACGAGATCGGCGTTCGCGTCCACCTCACTGGCGACGACGTGGGCGAGCTTCTGGATGCAGATGCCGAGGGTCTCGACGCGCTGCAGTACATCGCGAACAGGCTCGTGCAGAAGGACGGACGCCTCGAGGCGCGGGTTTCGTACGACGCCGACGACTACCGCGCGAAGCACGAGCAGAAGCTCGTCGAGCTCGCGCGGACTCTGGCTCAGGAAGTCCTCGAGACCGGTGAGACCCGCAAGATGCCGGGGATGGGCCCGTACGAGCGACGGCTCGTACACGTCGCTCTCACCGAGGTGGAGGGCGTTCGAACGTTCTCGGCTGGCAGCGGCTACGCGCGCAGGCTTCATATCGCCCCTGCACGCGAGGACGGGCGCGAGGAAGACGAAGAGCAGAAATCAGGCGGAGACGAGGGCTCGCTGGGCTAGGGCGCGCGCGTCTCGTCCCGCGAACCGCACGGCCCACGCGGCCGGCTCGCTCGTCGACATCACTCTCCGCGCGGGCCTTGAATGAGTCCGCGCGTCAAGTCGCGGCTTCCGCCGGCGTCGCAGAGAACGTCATCTTCGATGCGTACGCCGCCGTACGGTGCCAAGGACTCCACGACATTCCAGTTCACCAGAGCGCCTGCCGGGGAGGACTTCAAGACCTCGAGCAGCGCGGGAACGAAGTAAAGTCCCGGCTCGATCGTTACCACGTGGCCGGCTTCGAGAGGACGCGTCGTTCGAAGCGCCGGGTAGTGCGGCGGTGGCAGGACGATGGTCCCATCGGGATCGACCTGTCTTCCGCCGACGTCATGAACCTGAATTCCCAGATGGTGGCCGACGCCGTGCGGGAGGAAGCTGCGCGTGACTCCGCTCTCGAGTGCTTCCGCGGAGCTGCAGCGCACGATCCCCAAGGACGCGAGGATCTCGGCGACGCCGGCGTGCGTCGCTTCGTGAATCGCGACGTAGCTCTGGCCCGGAGCGACCATCGAGACGAGGCGGCGCTGGAGAAGATCGAGGGCGATGACGAGGGCCCGATAGTCGGCGCTCGCGCGCGGCGTGAACCAAGTCCTCGTCACGTCGGAAGCGTAGCCGTCGAACGATGCACCGGCGTCGAGCATGAAGGACGGGGCCTCGTCATTCGTCTGATGCCGCTTGTTCTGATAATGAAGAATAGCGATCTTCGATCCGCGGGCGACGATCGTCTCGAATGGCAGATCGGCCTCGATGTGATCCGTCGCGGCTAGATAGGCCCAGTGGATCTCGCGTTCGGTCGCTCCCGATTCGAACGCCTTGCGCGCGACGCGATGGCCCTCCGCGGCGAGCACGCACGCGCGTTCGATCAAACGCACTTCGTGCGGCGTCTTGTAGGCACGGTGCCAGTCGAGCGCGGCGACGAGCGCCTTGGGCATGACGGCCGACTCGTCGATGCCGAGGAGCGCCGCGGATCGCGCCGAAGGACCGACGTAGGCGGTTCTTGCTAGCAGGCCCAGCGCGCCGGGCACTTCCGCGGCGTCGGCGACTTCGACGATGTCGATGAGTTGCTGCCAGTAGGAGGGCGGGGGAGCCAGGATCTCGAACCAGTAGTCGCGTGGAGCGACGCGTACGAGCAGCGGTCTGCGGCCCGGCCGCGCGAGCAGGCAGTGTTCTGGACCGCGCAGCGGAACGTAGCGTTTGAAATGGGGCGTCTCGCGAAACACGATCGGGCGATCGTCGGCGAAGTAGAACGATTCGCAGCCCGCGTGAAAGAGAACGGCGTCGAATCCTTCGCCCTTCGCGGCGGATCGTTCGAGGGCGTCGCTGAGGATTCGGTCGAGAGTCCGAAGATGCTCGCCGTAGAGTTCGGCTTCGCTCATGGTTTCCTCGATCGGTTCTTGGCTGCGGATTGATCGTTCTGGACGCGTCAGGGGGCCGATGGCGAGGTCGCTGGTTCGTCGTCGTCATCGTCGTCGAGCGTGGCGACGAGCACGCCCGTCGCGAAAACGCCGCCGGCGATCAGGACGATGCGTCCCGTGCGCGTCTGCCAGAAGCCGCCCCGCCGGCTCGAAGTCGACTCGCGGGTCTCGTCGAGTTGCGAAGTGTCGCGACCCGGCGCCTTCGCGTCGCCGGCAATTCGCAGTTCGACGCGTTCGACTTGGCCGGGCTTCAACTCGACTTCCTGACCGAGGACGGGAAACTCCGCGCCGTCGGGGGCAAACGCGACGAGACGGTACCGTCCTGGAGGAATGAGTTCGAGCGCGAATGCTCCATCGGGACCTGTCGGCGGCGAGAGGAAAAGATCACCTTGCGCGCTCTTGAGTCCGATCTGGTGCGCGCTCGCGGGCAACCCATCCGCGTCGAGTAGGACGCCGCGCACCTGCGCCGACGTCGGCGATGGAGGAGTGGCGGGCGCCGCTGCCGGCGCCGGGGGCGCCGCGAGGGTGAGGGTCGGGGAGACCACCAGGATCAGGGCCAGGGCAAGAGCCGCAAGTCGATTGTTCGGGTTCATCGGGGGATCCTCGAAAGCTCTCTTTATGCTCTCCCGAGCGGAGGGGGTCAAGCCTTGAAGTGCGTCGTGACCGCGCCTTGGTCCCATCCGTACAATGCGCCCCATGGCCACCTCCTGGTCTGAAGACGACACGATCGTCGCGCCGGCGACGCCAACGGGACGGGCGGCACTCGCCGTGATCCGAATCAGCGGGGCCAACGCATGGGAGATCGCCTCCCGGGTCTTCGCGACCGAGAGCCCGGGTCCCCTGCGCGCGGCTCGGGCGCGCCTCGGCGTGGTCCAGGACCGATGCGGCGAACGCCTTGACCAGGGTGTCATCGTGACCTGGCAGGCTCCGGCCAGCTTCACGGGCGAAGATATGGCGGAAATCACTTCGCACGGAAGCCCTGTCGTGGTCGCAGAACTCCTCGCTGCGTGCGTCGCGGCAGGCGCGAGGCCTGCTCATCCCGGAGAGTTCACCCTGCGCGCGCTGCGGAACGGAAAGATCGACCTCGCGCAGGCGGAGGCCATCGCCGACTTGATCGCCGCCCCGACTGTCGAGCAAGTTCGATTGTCGGCGCGCCAACTGGCCGGCGAAGTCGGTTCTCTGGTCGGTCCTCTCGCGGATGCGGCCTTCGACCTCCTTGCCGATGTAGAGGCCGGCCTCGACTTCGCCGACGAAGAGGGGCTCGCGCTCGAGGGCGGCGCGATCGCGCGCCGCGCCGGCGGGCTCGCCAATGAACTCGAGCGGGCGCTCGCTTCGAGCGAAGCTGCACGCCGCGTCCGAGAGGGCGCACGCGTGGTCATGAGCGGGCTGCCGAACGCTGGCAAGTCTAGTCTTTTCAACGCTTTGATTGGTTTTGAGCGCGCGATCGTGACCGAAGAACCCGGGACGACCAGGGACCTGGTAGAGGAGACCGTAGCCTGGGAGGGCCTCCCGATCGTGCTCGTGGATGGGGCGGGTATCGGTGCCGCGCCGCTGGGGCTCGCCGACGCGGAGGGCATGCGACGATCCCGCGAGGCCGTCGATGTCGCGGATCTCGTCCTTCACGTCTACTCCCTCGCAAGTGAGAGCCGCCCCTCGGGTGACTCGGATCCGCGGAAGATCCTGGTTGCGACCCACGGGGATTGCCCGGGGGCGGTGCCACCCGCCCCAGGTTCCTTTGTCGTATCTTCGCCCCTAGGACAAGGGATTGACGAAGTGCGAGCGGAGATCGCTCGGCAACTCAAGGCCCCCGGCCACGGTCCGATCGAAAGCGTCGCGCTCGCAAGCGAACGTCACCGCGTCGCCGCCCGGCGCGCGGCGGCGCATCTTCGTCAGGTCGCGGACGCAGCGAGCAGTGGGATCGGCGCGGAGGTTCTCGCCCTCGATCTCCGAGCGGCCGTGCACTCTCTCCGGGAGATTCTGGGGGACGTCGGGCCAGACGAAGTACTCGGCCGAGTCTTCTCCCGCTTCTGCATCGGGAAGTGAGCTCCTCGCGGGTGTTCCACGTGGAACATCTCGGGGTCAGCGAGAGGCGCCAAGGTTCCCGGTTCCGACGACGAGAACATCCGCGAGGGCGCGGGTTCGCAGGGCCTTACGACGCGTCTCGAGCCCTTCTTCGTGGGCCGTCGCCTCGATCGCTCTCGCGTCTTCCGACGAGAGCCAGCCAGCGGTGCAGCGGACTCCGGCGCGGCGGGCAGCCTCGATCATCCACGTCCGCGGGTCGGGGAACCCCCGCATCGTCACGATCGTCGTTTTCGCCGGGAGGTCCGCGACGTTTCTGAGGTGGGTCTGCAGCACCTCGACGCGAGGGGAAACCCCGCAGGCCGCGATCGCCGCGCGCAGGAAGTCCGCCTTTCGCTGCGTGCTCTCGACGAGAAGCCCCCGCCAGTGCGGGCGCGCCAGGAGAATGGCGAGACCGGGAAAGCCGTTCCCAGAGCCCAGATCGGCGAGAACGTCGCCCTCTCCATCCTCGATGACTTCGAGCGCCTCCAGCGCCTCGAGCGCATGCCGGCGGGCGCCCTCCGCGGGTTCTCGAAGGGCGGTGAGATTGACGACGCGGTTCCAGCGGTAGAGCAGAGCAAGGAGACCGCCCAGGGTCTCCGCGAGATCCGGCGGCGGCGGGGTGATTCCAAGGCGGGCAGCCTCCGCGAGCAGGATCTCCGTCATCGCGGAAGCGCTCGGCGAATCACCGGTGCGGGAGCGCCCACGGCTCATGACGCGAGCGGGGATTTCGCGGCGACCGCCGCCGCAAGCAGGCCGAGCGCCGCGGGAGTGACCCCCGGGATCCGGGCAGCCTGTCCCAGTGACGTCGGCTTGACCTCACGCAGGCGCTGCCGGACCTCATTCGAGAGTCCTGGCAGGAGATCCGGATCGAAAGTGGACGGAATCCGAACCCGCTCCGCGCCGCGCAGACGCTCGATCTCGCGGCTCTCGCGCTCGAGATAACCGCGATAAAGGACGAGGGCGGCGAGCGTCTCTTCGTCGCGACGCCCCAACGAGAGATCGTCCGGCAGGTGTCGCGAAAGCACCGCTCGAAACTCCTCGCCCCGGCGAATCTTGGCCGCAGGCGTGCCGGCGTTCGCTTCCAACGGAGTCCCACGCTCCAGAATTGCCCGTGCCCTCTCGATGCGTTCCCAGCGTAGGCGCGACGCCTCCACTCGGGCGCTCGGAAGAAGTCGGAGCCTCGCCCCGACCTCGTGCAGCCGGCGATCCGCGGTGTCGGGTGCCAAGGAGAGCCGCGCTTCCGCACGCGAAGTGAACATCCGGTAGGGTTCGAGAACTCCGCGCGTCGTGAGATCGTCCACCATGACGCCGAGATAAGACGAGAGGCGATCGGGAATCCAAGGATCTCGCCCGAGCGCGGCGAGGACGGCGTTCGCCCCCGCCACGAGTCCGAGCCCGGCAGCCTCTTCATAGCCGGTGGTGCCGCAGATCTGGCCGGCAAGGAAAAGACCCGACACGCCTCGAACTCCCAACGCGCCCGTGAGCTGCGTGGGAGGAGCGAAATCGTACGCAACGGCATACCCGAAGCGCGCTATCTCAGCGTTCTCGAGTCCGGGGATCGCGTGCACCAGCTCCGCCTGCAGATCTTCTGGAAGGCTCGTCGAGAGGCCGTTCACATAGATCCACGGGTGTCCGAGCCCCATCGGCTCCAGATGGAGTAGGTGCGAGGGCTTCTCCGCGAATTTGACGACCTTGTCCTCGAAGGAAGGGCAGTAGCGGGGGCCGAGCGCATCGATCCGACCGGTGTAGAGCGGCGAACGATCGAGTCCCTTTCGCACGACCGCGTGAACGGTCTCGTTCGTGTGCGCGATATGCGTGAGCGTCAGTCCGCGCAGCGGTGTGAACTCCGCGCCGAGGTGCAAGAACGAAAGTGGCTCCGGGCTGGGGTCGCTCGGTTGCTCCTCGAACGCGGCGAAGTCGATCGAAGACGCCAGAAGGCGAGGCGGGGTCCCTGTCTTGAAGCGATCGAGACGAAGGCCCAGGCTGCGAAGTCCGTCCGCCAAGCAATCCGCCGGCGGCTCCCCTACGCGGCCGCCGGGCGTGACCTCCTCGCCCCGGAAGAGCTTGCCCCGCAGGAATGTCCCCGTGGTGACGACGGCCGCCGCCGCCGAGATCTCGCGCCCATCCGCGAGAACGACCGCTCTGAGCCGCCCCCCTTCGACCCGGATCGCGGCAGCCTCGCCTTCCACGATGGTTATCTGCGGCAGCTGACCGAGCAGGCGCGTGACGACCTCGGGATAGGCATCGTGGTCCTGCTGGACGCGGGGTCCATGGACGGCCGGCCCGCGGCTGCGGTTGAGCACGCGAAAGTGGATCCCGGCCAAGTCGGCCGCGAATCCCATCAGTCCGCCGAGCGCGTCGATCTCGCGCACTAAGTGTGCCTTGCCGATCCCGCCAATCGCCGGATTGCAGGAGAGCCGGACGAGAGCATCGGCGCGCAGCGTCACGAGCACGACGTCGGCGCCCATGCGCGCCGCAGCGGCCGCGGCCTCGACGCCGGCATGGCCGCCGCCGACCACGACGATGGGGAGAACGGTATGCACCTGCGTTCCAACCTCCGGCCAGAGCGAGCGCCGGGATCTTACCAGCCGAAGCGAGACCGGACGATCCGCCGACACGAGAGCGCCGCCCCGAAGGTCTCGAGCGGGCGAGGCCGATGTTCCACGTGGAACACGCGGAGTGTTAACATGGTACATGCTCTTATCTTATTGATTTAAAAGACTTTAAGGGAAGAGTGGGAGCCCCGCGCCATCCGGGGAGAACGGCGTCCGTCGGTCCGGTATCGCCAGGGTGCTCGTGCTATGCTCCCCCGTCGCGCTGGGGGGGTGAGTGAGAAAAGAACCCATGGCACGGATCATCGCGGTAGCCAACCAGAAAGGCGGGGTCGGAAAGACGACGACGACCGTCAATCTGGGTGCGGGCTTGGCGCTTGCCGGTCGCCGGACCCTGTTGATCGATCTCGATCCGCAGGCCAACAGCACGCGGGCGCTGGGCTTCGAGCGCGACCCCGAGCGGGTCAGCGTCTACGACGTGCTGATCGAAGAAGTCCCGCTGACTCAGGTCCTCGTCGACACCGAGATGGACAATCTCGCGCTCTGTCCCTCCGAGAACGAACTCACCGGAGCGGAAGTCGAGCTCGCGGGGCTGCCGCGACGCGAGTTCCGCCTCCAGCAGGTGCTCAACGGCATCGACGGCTACGACTTCGTGCTGCTCGACTGTCCGCCGAGTCTCGGCTTCCTTACCGTCAATGCCCTGACAGCAGCCGACTCGGTGTTGATCCCGATCCAGTGCGAGTACCTCGCGCTCGAGGGCGTGACGCAGCTCATCGAGACGCTGCGCCGCATCAAGCAATCGCTGAATCCGCGGCTCGCGATCGAAGGGGTGCTGCTCACGATGTACGACGAGCGAACGAACCTTTCGCGCCAAGTCGCTCAAGAGGTCTACGACTTCTTCCAGGGCGCGGTCTACGAGACGGTCATTCCGCGCAACATCCGGCTCGGCGAGGCACCCTCGTTTGGCAAGCCGATTTTCATGTACGACGCACGGTCGAGCGGAGCGACGGCCTATCTCAAGCTCGCACGGGAGATCCTGAGCCGTGAAGGAAGAACGGAAACGCAGGGTGCTGGGTAAGGGGCTCGGCAGCCTCATTCCCGAAGCTCCGGCGCGCGATCGCGGCGACGTCCTCGGCGACGAGGCTCCGCGCGCGACGGCGGGCAGCCCGCTCGAAATCGCGATCGACGACATCACTCCCAACCCGCATCAACCGCGGCGCCATTTCGACGAAGAAGAACTTGCGTCGCTCGCCGAATCGATTCGCGCTTCGGGTGTGCTGCAGCCGTTGCTCGTGCGCCGCGAGCCCTATCGCGGCTACACGCTCATCGCCGGAGAGCGCCGCCTGCGCGCGGCGAAACTCGCCGGGCTGAGCACGGTGCCCGTCATCGTGCGCCAATTCTCCGAGCAAGGAATGCTCGAAGCGGCTCTCGTCGAGAACATCCAGCGCGACGATCTCGGTCCCATGGAAACCGCGCGCGCGTTTCGCGTGCTCGTGCGCGAGTTCGGCATCACGCAAGCCGAAGTCGCGGAGCGGGTCGGCAAGCCGCGTTCGAGCGTCGCCAACTACCTTCGCCTGCTCGATCTGGCAGCCGACGTCCAAGCGCTCCTCGAAGAAGGCAAGCTCGACATGGGACACGGCCGAGCACTCGCCGGCCTCGACCGTGCCGACGATCAGGCTCGCCTCGCGAAGCAGGCGGTCGCGCTTCGCTGGTCCGTGCGGCAGGTCGAAGATCAAGTGCGCCGCATTCAAGACGGCACGGCGGCGTCGCGTTCGAAGCAAGGCGGGGCGACCGTCCGCGACCCCAACGTCGTCGCGGCAGAGAGCGCGCTCTCACGCGCTCTCGAGGCGAAGGTGCATATCGACGTCGGCTCGAAAGGCAAAGGACGCATCGAAGTTCTCTTCGGCGGCGACGAAGATCTCGATCGCCTCTATCGACTGCTGCTCAAGGCCGCGCGGCGCGCCAAGGAATGAGCCATGCCTGAGAGTCGCGATCGCTCACCGCTCGCTGCATGGCTCGGCGAGGACATTCGCCTCGACGGCGGCACACTTCGCTTCGCGGGCAGTCTTCGCATCGACGGACAGGTCATCGACGGTCACTTCGCCGGGCCCTCGCTCGTCGTCGGCGAAGGCGCGCGCATCTCGGGGCGCGTCGATGTCGAGAGGCTCGAGGTCTACGGCAAGCTCGACGGTCATGCGCGCATTGGCGAGAGTGCCGTCATCGCTCGCGGAGGTACTTTCTCGGGCGAGATGTCCCTGCGTTCGCCGTCGTTGACCGTGCACGAGGGCGGCGAGCTCCGCGGACGAGTCCGCATGGAAGACGTCGCCAACGCCTCCTGAGCAGTTCCCTCGAGCATCGCGCCTTCATCCCGAAAACACCGGCCTCCGCTCGCCGCCATGGAGCTTCGTCGACGCCCTGCTAGCGGATCCTCTCCGGGGAATCCGCGCGCATGGACGGGCGTGGCCGTTCGCGAAGCTTCGTCGAGGTGGTCTCTGCCGGAGCGATCGCGAGCCGCCAGAGCTTGCGTCCGATCGCAGAGAGCGGGACCTCGGGTTCGCGATCGAGCGGAGCCCAGACCCACTTCGTTCGATCGAAGCCCCGGCGGGAGGCGAGCGTCGCGTCGAGGAGATAGACCTCGATGCGGTGATGCGTGATCGCGTGCTTGCAGTGGGCGAGCACCTCGCCCGAGCATTCGAGCGCGAGACCGCGTCTCGTCATGCCGTCGCGCAAGGCGTGTTGGCAGGCGGGGCTCCAGGACTTCGGTACCGGCCCGGCGTCGCGCGCGCCGTGGTGCACGATCGTCGAGGGGAACTCCCAGAGGCCGGCGTTCGGCTCACCCTCGTCGATGCGCGCCAGGAGAACGTCATCGCCCTTGCGGACGAGCACCGCCCCGCGCACGACCGCCACGCTCTCGCGGCGTGCCGGCAGGTTGGGGATGCTTTCCTGAGTGCCGGCGCGATGCGCAATGCAGGCGTCCTTCCAGGGGCAATCGCCGCAGAGCGGGGCTCGCGGAGTACAAACAGTCGCGCCAAGTTCCATGAGCGCTTGATTGAAGTCTCCTGGCGCCGCGGGGTCGAGGAGCTCGCTCGCCCAACCGCGCAGGCGAGAGCGCAGCGGTTGCCGCGTGGGATCGGCGGTCGCGCCGGTCAGCCGCGTCAACACGCGCACGACATTGCCGTCCACGACAGCGTCCGGAATTCCGAAAGCGATGGAAGCGATGGCTGCGGCGGTGTACTCGCCGACCCCCGGCAGCGAGCGGAGCGCTCCGGAGTCTGCCGGCACCGCCGCCTCTCCTCGGGCCACGAGCTGCCGCGCGGCCCGCTGGAGGTTCTTCGCCCGTCGGTAGTAGCCGAGACCCGCCCAGAGCTTCAGGACTTCCATCTCGTCCGCGTCCGCGAGCCGCGCGAGGGTAGGGAAGGCCTCGACGAAGCGTTGCCAGAACGGGATGACCGCCGCGACGGTCGTCTGCTGCAGCATCACCTCGGCGACCCAGATTGCGTAGGGATCTCGGCTGCGACGCCAGGGAAGATCGCGCCGGTGGATCAGATACCAGTCCAGCAGTGCCTGGCGAAGCGCCGCCGCCTTTTCGGGGAGCCGTTCCATCGTGCGTGCAGTGTGCGGCACGGCCCGCCACCGTCAACTGGCCTCGCGGCGCTTCGCCCCTTAGGTTCTGCCCCGAGGCGAGCCGATTCCGAGCAGGAGACTCAGAGATGACGACGACGGTCTGCAAGCGCGTCCACCCGCGCTACCGGCTCGAGGCAGAAGCCGTGGCGACAGTCGATTTCGTCTACCCTTTTCCCGGCGGGCATCACTGCTCGATGCGACTGCGCGACATCTCGTCCTCGGGCATCTCGTTTGTCCTAGGGCAGGAGCTGCCCGGCCTGGAGGCCGGAGACTCGATCGATCGCGTCACGGTCCGCGTTGGAAAGACCGTGCTCCACGGCGATCTCTTGATCATGCACCTCACCCCCGACACCGCCGCTGGCTCGGCCTGCGGCGCTCTCTTCTACCCGCGCGGCGACCGGACGCTCGTCAGTCTCCAGAAACTGATCGAGAGCTTCGAGGTAGTCACCCGCTGACCGTCCCCCTTCTAACCCGCTCGTAGATGTCCCCTGCGACGTGCGCGCGGGCCCCGGTCGATGAAGTTCCTTCCCCATCGACCTCGACCGCGCCGCGCAGGCCGGGCTATAACCGGACCGCACCGCGCCCAGTGCGCACGCGAGGACCCTCGATGTTGCCAGCTCTCGATCGCCTTCAATTACCTGCGCTCGTCGTAGTGATGGTTCTTTGCGCGCTCGATTCGGCTGGAGCGCAGGCGGCCGGCTCCCAGCCGGCGCAGCGCGCGTTCACGATCGAAGACTTCTACAAGGTGAGGACACCCTCCGAGATCGACGTTGCCGCGGACGGGACGAAGCTCGTCTATTCGCTGGCTTCCACCAATCTATCCCGTGGTGAACGCAACCACGATCTGTTCCTGATCCCGACAGCCGGCGGTGATCCTCGACGGCTGACGTGGACCGCGGACGTCTCCGAGACGTCGCCCCGCTGGTCGCCGGATGGTTCTTCTATCGCGTTCATCGCTCAACGCGGAGAGCATGCGCAGATCTGGCTCTTGCCCGCCGCGGGAGGCGAAGCACGTCCTGTGACATCTCTCTCGACCGGCGTTTCCGACCTGCGCTGGTCTCCCGATGGCGCACACATCGCCTTCGTCAGCCGCGTGCATCCTGAGTGCGGCGCGGACGACGCCTGCAACACACAGCGTCTCGAGGCCCGCCGGGAGGGGCCGCTGCGCGCGCACGTCGCCGACGATCTCCTCTTTCGCCACTGGGATGCCTGGAGCGAAGACCGAGTGGCCCATGTGCTTCTCGTTCACGTCGAGAGCGGGAAGGTCGAAGACCTCACGCCCGGCGATCGCGAGACGCCTCTCTTCTCGCTCGACGGCGGGGGCTTCGACATCGCTGCCGACGGCAGTGAACTCGTGTTCACCCGCAATCCCGACGCGAAGGAGCGCCTCGCCCTCTCCACGAACGGCGATCTCTTCGCCGTCGCGCTGACGTCTGGCGAATCGCGCGAGCCGCGCGCAATCCGCTCACTGACTTCCGGTAATCCCGCCTGGGACGGCCGGCCCCTGCACTCTCCAGATGGGCGCTACCTCGCCTACCTCCGTCAGTCCGTACCCGGCTACGAGTCGGATCTGACGCGTCTCGCGCTCTTCGACCGCAAGACGGGAGAGACGACGACGCTCGCGGGCGAAGTCGACGATTCGATCGAGGAGTTCGCGTGGCTCGGCAACTCCCGCGAGATCGTCTTCACGAGACCTCTCGAGGGCGCGACCCCCATCTTCCGCGTCGCACTCGACGGTTCGCCGGCTCGAGAAGTCGCGCGCTTCGCGAAGATCGACGAACTCGTCGTCTCGCGTACCGCGAATCATGCCTACGTGAAGCGATCGTCCGTCGGCGAACCCCACGAGATCTGGCGCGTCGACCTCGAGGGCAAAGAGCCCCCGCTTCGACTGACCTTCCACAACCACGCACTCGAGCGCGAAGTCGACATCCGGCCCGCGGAATCGCTCTGGGTCGAAGGCGCGAAGGGCGAGAGGATCCAGGTCTTCCTTGTGAAACCGCATGGTTTCGATCCCCGAAAGCGCTATCCGCTGATCCTCAATGTCCACGGCGGACCGCAGATGATGTGGGCGGATTCGTTCCGCGGGGATTGGCAGATGTACCCGGGCGCGGGCTACATCGTCGCCTTCCCCAATCCGACCGGCTCCACGGGATACGGACACGCCCGCACGCGCGCCATTTCCGGCGATTACGGCGGGCGTGTCTTCGACGATCTGCGCAAGGTCGTCCTCGCGCTGCAAGAGCTGCCCTACGTGGACGGCGAGCGGCTGGGGGCAATGGGTTGGTCGTGGGGCGGCTACGCCATGGCGTGGTTGCAGGGCGAGAAGACTCCCTTCAAGACCCTCGCCTGCATGATGGGCATCTACGATCTGCCTTCGTTCTGGGGAGCCACCGAGGAACTCTGGTACCCCGAGTTCGACCTCGACGGCGTGCCTTGGGAGTCCTCCGACTACGTGCGTTTCTCGCCCTCGTCGCGCGCCCCGCGCTTCCGGACACCGATGCTCATCGTCGCGGGCGAGCGCGACTACCGGGTGCCCTACACGCAAAGCCTGCAGATGTTCACCGTCCTGCGCCGCCAGGGCGTCCCCGCGCGGCTCGTCGTGCTTCCTGAATCAGGACATTGGCCGAGTTGGTACGAGATGGCGCTCTACTACACCGCTCATCTCGAGTGGTTCCACGAGTACCTGGGCGGGGCGCCTCCGCCGTGGTCCTCCCGCGATTTCGCGCGCAACCTTGTCTTCGATCCGAAGACCGGCGAGCGTCGCGCCCTCGAGGCGGTCGGACCGTGAAGGTCGCACTCGTTGGATCCGGAGTCGTCGGGCGGTTCATCGGCCGCTCGCTTCTCGCTCACGGCCACGAACTCGCGGTTTGCGATCTCGACGCTTCCGCGGCCGCCGACCTTGAGCAGCTCGGCGCGCGGGTCGCCGGCACGCCGCGAGAATCCGTCGCCGAAGCCGACGTCGTGATCTCCGCCCTGCCTGCTCCCGACGATGTCGATCAGGCCTGTGAAGGTCGAGACGGTATTCACGCGGCACCGCCAGCGGGACTCGTCCATCTCATGACCGCGACGATCGGGCCGGCCGCCGTGCGCGCGCTCGACGAGTCGTCGCGCCGGCACGGCGTCGAACTCCTCGACGCGCCGCTCTCTGCCGGACCCCAGGCCGAAGACGGCTCGACCCGGCTCACCTTGTGGGTCGCGGGGCGCGTGTCGACCTACGCGCGCATGCGGCCCCTCATCGACACCTTCGCACCCTACGCCCTCTACTGCGGACCCACCGGAAACGCGCAGATCGTCAAGCTCGTCAACAACCACGCGACGCTCGCGGCGCTGGTCTCCCTCGGTGACGCTCTCGCGATGGGTGTCGCCGCGGGGGTTCCGCTCGAGACTCTCCGTTCGGCCCTGGCATGGGGGACGGCGCAGAGTCGTCTTCTCGACGAACTTCTGCCCCAATCTGTATTCGCTGGCGACTGGCGGCCCGGCTACCGGCTGGACCTCGCCGAGAAGGACATTCGCCTCGCTCAGGATCTCGCTCGTGCCAACCAAGCCGACCTGCAGTCGGCCGAGCCGGTGCTGCGGGCCATGAGGGAAGCCCACGCACGCGGCTGGTCGGAGCTCTCGGTCCACGTGCTCTGCCGGCTTGCCGAAGAGCGCTTCGGCATTCGCCTGCGCGCCGAGGGGTTCGGCGAGCGTGAGGTCCTTCCGGGCTGACGGCTCAGCGCTTCTCGAGGGCGGGGCCGAGCACGTCCCAAAAGGCGGGGCTCTTCGCGAAATGCATCTCGAACGCCGGAACGTGCGCCGCGAGTCCGGCGACGAGCGGGACCAGGCGCGGACCGTCGTAGCCGAGATCCTGCGCGAACGGCACGAGGGCGGAGGCCGTTGCCACGGCGCGGGCCGGAGCGAGCGGAGTCAGGGCCTCCGTCGTCGCCTGCCGCAGCCGGGCGAACGCATGGATGGGATGCGCCCCGCGGACGCGACGCTCAGGGGGATCGGCCTGATAGAAGGGGACCGCGACGACGCGGGGTACCGGGCCCGATAGATCGACGAGCGCGAGATCGTCCGAAAGGGCCGGTCGGGGCATCGAGAGTTCGGTCGCCGTCGACTTGCCGGCGCCCGACGGGCCGGCGAGGAGGACCGCGCCTCCGCCGTGCAGCACGGGAGCGGCATGAAGAAGGAAGGCTCCCTGGTCGAGGATCGACGCCTGGAGGAGCACTCGCAGGTAGTTCTCGATGGACATCGCGAAACGGTCCCAGGTTCGCTCGGTCAGCACGAGTTCTCCCGTCCCGCGAACGAGGTCGAACCACCCTTCCTGCCAATGCGATCGAACACGCCAGCGCGACTTGGCCTCATGGACGATCTCGAGGCGAGTTCCCGCCGCACGGTCGGCCGGCAGGGGAACGACCACCCCCTCCCCGGAGCGGCAGCGAACGACGACATCGGACTTGACGTTGCCCGAAGGCTTCCCCGCGAAGGGATGGAAGTGTTCGAAGACGAAAGGGTCGCTGGATGTTGGAAGATCCTCGATGCGGACCCGGAGCGGGCCCAGTTCGAGATCGAAAGTCGCCCGCCCCTCCGGAACCGGCTCGCGCATATTCCGCCGTTTCCAGCGGACGCTCATCTTGTTCACGAGGAACTCCTCAAACCAAGGGTTGATCGGAGCTGGGACCATCATGCCGCGACCCACGAAGTCCTCCCACAGCGGTCCGAGCGCAAGCCGCAGCAAACGGTCGAGGGCAATCTCGCGCGAGGGTGCGCTCCAATCCCCGTCGCCCGCCCTTTTCGAGCGTTCTTTAAGCCTTGACGCTCCTAGGGGGGCAAGCTAGCATCCGCCGATTCGAGCGCGGCCCAAAGCCCGCGCCGGCCGTAGTTTGCACTAGCTCGCCTCAACGATCGCGTTAGTCGATAGCCGCCTCCCGCCGCGAGGCGCGGCGCCGGTCCGGCTGACCAGCACGACGGGCACGGTCTCCGTCCCGAGACCTCCTGGGAGCCCAGACGATGGAGAACATCGGCCTGATCGCGGACCGCTACGCGAACGCGTTGGCGCAGTCCGTCCGCGACCCGGCGCAGCTCGGCCAGCTTCGCGACGAAATCGGTGCCGTCGCGGCGCTCGTCACTTCGAGCAATGAGCTCGCGGGCGTCCTCAAGAGTCCGATCGTGTCGCCCGCTGCGAAAGAAGAAGTCATGCTCGAGCTGGCAAGCCGCGCCCAGGTCAGCCAGCTCGCGAAGCGCTTCATTTCAGTGATCGGTCTCCACGGCCGATTCTCGATCCTGCCTGCCATCGCGAAGGCCATCAGCCGCGTTTGCGACGAGCGGGCCGGCATCCGCGAGGTCGAACTGAGCGTCGCCGCCCCCATGGAAGCGTCGCTTCGCGCGCGCCTCGAGACCGCGCTCGCCACCCTGACTGGTGGCCAGGTGCGTATCCGCGAGCGGGTCGATCCCGCGATCATCGGGGGCGTCGTTGCGAAGATCGGCACTACGGTCTACGACGGCAGCCTCAAGGCAAAGCTCGAGCAAATGCGTTCCCGGCTCGCGGGACGAGCCGGGGTGAATATCGCGAGCTGAGGCGAGCTGCGGCTCGCCACCAGGCGACGACCGGGGCCGGGCCTCTTCCCGGCCAGGAGCGAGAGGCATGGAGATCAAGATCGGCGAGATCACCGAGATCCTGCGCAAGCAGATCGAGGGCTACCAGGACAAGATCGACGTCGCCGAGGTCGGCACGGTCGTCGCCGTCGGCGACGGCATCGCGCGCATCTACGGTCTCGAGAAGGCGGCATATCTCGAACTCCTCGAGCTGCCGCACGACGTCTTCGGAATCGCCCTCAACCTGGAAGAAGACTCCGTCGGCGCCGTGCTTCTCGGCGAGGTCACCAAGATCAAGGAAGGCGATCAGGTGCGCCGGACGGGGCGCATCGTCGAGGTGCCGGTTGGCGAAGCGCTGCTCGGCCGCGTCGTGGACGCTCTCGGGCGTCCGCTCGACGGCCGCGGGCCGATCGACACTCCGCACAGCGGGCCGGTCGAGCGCGTCGCTCCCGGCGTCGTCTTCCGCCAGCCGGTGAACGAGCCGCTGTAGACGGGCATCAAGGCCATCGACGGCATGATCCCGATCGGCCGAGGCCAGCGCGAGTTGATCATCGGCGACCGCCAGACCGGCAAGACGGCGATCGCGCTCGACACGATCATCAATCAAAAGGGCGGCGACGTGGTCTGCGTCTACGTCGCCATCGGACAGAAGCAGTCGACGATCTCGCGCGTGATGCGCACGCTCGAAGAGAACGGCGCGCTCGAGTACACGATCATCGTCGCAGCCGCGGCTTCGGATCCGGCGACGATGCAGTACCTCGCCCCCTACACCGGCTGCGCGATGGGCGAATACTTCCGCGATCGCGGCCAGCACGTCCTTTGCATCTACGACGACCTCACCAAGCAGGCCGCCGCGTATCGCGAGATTTCGCTGCTGCTGCGCCGCCCGCCGGGACGCGAAGCGTACCCAGGCGACGTGTTCTACCTGCATTCACGCCTGCTCGAACGCGCCGCCAAGATGCGAAACGAGTGGGTCATCGTGAAGAAGGGCGCAGCGGACGAGACGAAGGGCTTCGACGGCAATGTGTACGCGGGCGTTCCCGGCGAGCACGAGGCGAAGGAGAAGCTCAAGGAACTCGGCGCCGACTACGAGCTGCGCAAGGTGCCCGGCACCGGCGGATCGCTCACGGCGTTGCCCGTCATCGAGACGCAGGCCGGCGACCTCTCGACCTACATTCCGACGAACGTGATCTCGATCACCGACGGCCAGATCTTCCTCGAGACCGACCTCTTCTACTCGGGAATTCGTCCCGCCATCAACGCGGGTCTCTCGGTGTCCCGCGTGGGCGGCAACGCGCAGATCCCGGCCATGAAGAAGGTGGCGGGTCCGCTGCGCCTCGAACTCGCCCAGTACCGCGAGCTCGCCGCGTTCGCGCAGTTCGGCTCGGACCTGGACAAGGCGACGCAAGCGCAGCTCTCGCGCGGTCAGCGCCTCACCGAGGTGCTGAAGCAACCGCAGTACTCGCCGCTGCCGGTCGCCAACCAGGTCGTGCTCGTCTTCGCGGCGACCAACGGGTACCTGGACAAGGTTCCGGTGGCCAAGATCGGCGAGTACGAAAAACGGCTTCACGAGTACATGAACGGGCCGAAGAAGAGCGTTCTCGACTTGATCTTGAAGGAGCGCAAGATGACCGACCCCGTCAGGGAGGCGATCGTCGCCGCGCTCGAAGAATTCAACAAGACTTACGGCTCGTTGCTGCAGGAGTAGGGCCCGTGGCGAAGAACACCCGGGACTTACGGCGCCGCATCCGTTCGATCAAGAACACGGCGCAGCTCACGCGGGCCATGAAAATGGTCTCGGCGGCGAAGCTGCGTCGCGCTCAGGACGCGATGATCGGCGCTCGTCCCTATCATGCGGCACTGCGCCGCACGCTCGCGGGCGTCGCCCTGCGCGCGGATCGCTCGCTCAATCCGCTCTTGGCGGATCGTGAGGAGCGCGTCATCGACGTCGTGGTTGTCACGGCCGATCGCGGCCTTTGCGGCTCTTTCAACGCGAACATCATCAAGCGCGTCGAAGCGTGGCGCCGCGAAGAGGCGCAAGGTGAGATCAATCTGACACTCGTCGGGCGCAAGGCGGTCGACTTCTACAAGCGGCGCCCGATCCCGATCCGCGAGCAGATCGTCAACTACGCGCGCACGGTCGATTTCCGCATGGCCGCGGAGCTCGCCGAGCGGCTCGAGACGCGCTTCGTCAATGGCGAAACCGACGCGGTCTACCTTGCCTACAACGAGTTCAAGTCGGTCGTCACGCAGAAGATCGTCATCGAGCCTCTGCTGCCGTTCTCGCGCATCGAAAGCGAGATCGCGAGCGCCGAGCCGCATCACGGTGTCGACTACATCTACGAACCCGATGCGCAGCAACTGCTCGGCCAGGTCATTTCGCGCTTCGTCGCGTTCTCGGTGTACCACGCGCTGCTCGAGTCGGCGGCCGCCGAACACGCGGCGCGCATGACCGCGATGGACAGCGCCTCGCGCAACGCGAAGGAAATGATCGACCGTCTCACGCTCGAAATGAACCGCGCCCGCCAGGCCGCGATCACGACCGAGATCATCGAGGTCGTCTCCGGCGCGGCGGCATTGCAGTAGCCCCTGAGCCACAGGCAGAGGACGCACGACATGGAAAAGGCCGGCAAGATCGTTCAGGTGATCGGCGTCGTCGTCGATGTCGAATTCGAGAGCGGGCATCTGCCCGAGATCTACAACGCGCTCACGATCAAGGATGACGGCAAAGCCAGTGGTCGTCCGATCAGCATCACCGTCGAGGTGCAGCAGCACCTCGGCGAAGGACGCGTGCGCGCCGTATCCATGCAGCCGACCGACGGACTCGTGCGTGGCATGGAGGTCGTCGATACGGGCGCACCGATTACGGTGCCCGTCGGCCGCCAGACGCTCGGCCGCGTCTTGAACGTGCTCGGCGAACCCGTGGACGAGCTCGGGCCGTGCAATGCCGAGCACCACTGGTCGATCCATCGCGAAGCCCCGAAGTTCGAGGACCAGTCGACGCAGGTCGAGATGTTCGAGACGGGCATCAAGGTCATCGACTTGCTCGAGCCCTACATGAAGGGCGGCAAGACGGGCCTCTTCGGCGGCGCGGGCGTCGGCAAGACAGTGCTCATCATGGAACTGATCCACAACGTCGCCATGAAGCACGGCGGCTTCTCCGTGTTCACCGGCGTGGGAGAGCGCACCCGCGAAGGCAACGACCTCTGGCTCGAGATGAGCGAAGGCGGCGTGATCACGCCTGGCGATCCCGACAAATCGAAGGCCTCGCTCATCTACGGCCAGATGACCGAGCCGCCCGGGGCGCGCCTCCGCGTCGGACTGACGGGTCTGACCGTCGCCGAGTACTTCCGCGACGTCGAAGGCCAGGACGTGCTGCTCTTCGTGGACAACATCTTCCGCTTCACGCAGGCGGGCTCCGAGGTCTCGGCGCTGCTCGGCCGCATGCCCTCGGCCGTGGGCTACCAGCCGACGCTCGCCTCCGAGATGGGCGAACTCCAAGAGCGCATTACCTCGACGAAGCGCGGCTCGATCACGTCGGT